>JAGQSI010000042.1 GCA_020439605.1 Acidimicrobiales bacterium
GCTCGACTACCACGCCCCATATGAGTACGGCCCGACCGACAAGCCAAGAGGCGTGGGCGTTCACCCCCACCGTGGTTTCGAAACCGTCACCTTGGCCTTTCAAGGAAGCGTTGCCCACCACGACAGCACCGGCGCTGGCGGGGTGATCCACCCCGGAGATGTTCAGTGGATGACAGCCGGATCAGGTGTCTTGCACAAGGAATACCACGAAGCCCAATGGGCAAAAACAGGCGGCACCTTCCACATGGTGCAGCTCTGGGTGAACCTGCCGGCCAACAAGAAGATGGACCCGCCTCGCTACCAAGGCCTCACCGCCGAGCAGATCGGAAGCAGGGACCTGCCCAACGATGCCGGCATAGTTCGGGTGATCGCCGGATCGTATGGGGACTACCAGGGCCCAGCCGAGACCAACTCACCAATGAACCTTTGGGACCTACAACTAAACGCTTCGTCTAGCGCGAGCTTCGAGTTCCCCGCCCAAGAAAACACCGCGCTTCTGGTCCTCGAAGGTACGGCTTCGGTGAATGGCGCCAAGGCCAACGAGGGAGACCTCGTAGTGCTCGACAATGTCGGAACCACCGTCAACGTGTCGAGCGAAGAGTCGGCCCGACTCCTACTGCTCAACGGTGAGCCACTCAATGAACCGGTGGTCTCATATGGTCCCTTCGTGATGAACACCCGCCAACAGATCATCGAGGCCTACGAGGACTTCCAGGCCGGCAAGTTCGGTTACCTGGAGGACTAAGCCGCCAACACCTGGTTGGGCAATGCCATACCATCGGCCCATGGCTGACACCCCAAGCTTTGAGAACCTGTCCATCACCGTTGAGGGCAACATCGCACAGCTCGTGCTGAACCGCCCAGCCAAGATGAACGCCCTGTCCACTTCGCTACTAGAAGAACTGGCCCAAGCCGCACGATGGTTCGACACAGTTCCAGAGGTAAAGGCAGTGGTTGTCAGCGGTGCTGGCAAACACTTCAGCGCTGGTGCAGATCTCGAGGCCTTCACCGGCCCAGCAGCAACCGATATTCGTAAAGCCGCAGATGCAGGACGGCTTATGGCAGAGGCCATAGAGGAGATGACCGCTCCTGCCGTTGCAGCCATCACGGGTTGGTGCGTTGGGGGTGGCCTCGTGCTCGCCGCTGCATGCGACCTTCGAGTAGCAGACGACGATGCCCGCTTCTCCATCCCCGAGGTTGACCTCGGAATCCCACTCGCATGGGGAGGGATCCCCCGGCTGGTGAGAGAGATCGGCCCAGCAGCAACCAAAGAACTGGTCATGACATGTCGTACTTTCGATGCCACCGAGGCGCGCAGCCTTGGCTTCTTGAACAAGACAGTGCCGGCCGATCAGGTCCTTGCCGAGGCCTCGAATCTCGCAAACGAACTCGCCAAACGGCCGGCGCTTGCCATTTCGGTCACCAAACGACACGTCAACGCGGTCACCTCTCAGATGGTCGGCACAGCCCGGTCATGGTCAGACGCCGATGGACTCATCACGTCCCTGCACGATCCCGGTTGTCAGCAGGCCCGGTTGGACTATCTCAAAGAGCGCAACCGCTAGGACAGGAATTCGCCAAGCACCGCCATGGTGTGGGACTGTTCATCCGGATTGCCACCCATGGGCACCGGCGTGAAGTCCGTTACGCCTGAAGCCTTGAGCAGACCAATGGCCTCTCGGACCTGATCTTCTGAGCCTACGATCGACAAGTCACCAAGACCCTCCACCCCTTCAATGTCCATGACCGCTCGATAGCTCGGCAGCGTGGCGTAGTCGGAGAGGATCACAGCCAGAAAGTCTCTTGCTGGTTGGGGATCGTCGGTGACCCACACCGGGATCGAACACACAATGGCCGGCGCCGCGCGTCCTGCTTGTGCAGCCGCGTCGTTGATCATCGGAGCGATCTGGGTAGCCACGGTCTTGTGGCCGACGCACCACAAAATGGTTCCATCGGTGCGAGACCCGGCGAGTTTCAACATCTGCGGGCCAAGCGCCGCGATCATGATCTTGGGGGTCCCATCAGAAGGTTTCACTGCGTCCCCGTGAAAGGACCACGTCTCACCATCGCGCGCAGAACTACCGGTTTCGAGAAGATCGCCGAGAATGTCCAGGTACTCGCGCATATGTCGCACCGGCTTGACCCATTGCTGCTTGAGACTGCCCTCCACCTGCGGCTGATGGTTGACACCGATCCCAACGATCAGCCTCTCACCCACCAACGCCTGAGCAGTGAGGGCCTGGGTGGCGAGTGAATGTGGGTGACGTTCCCAGGTGGATATCACTGCGGTCCCGAGTTCCATAGGCGAACGATCAGCCGACGGAGTCGGCGCAACATTCGCACTCACGGTGACCGTCCCAGAGGTGAAGGTGACGGTCTCGGGCTCGGCGCCAGCAGTTCCACCGGTGTGGGCTGCGTTGCCATAGGCCCCGATCACCCCGAGCGCATCCACTAGTCCAACCTGCGCCACCCAGTAGCTGGAGAATCCGGCGCTCTCCATGTCCGCCATGTCCTCAAGCAGCCCAGCCACACCGTGGGTGAGCATCCGACCAGATCCATTGATCCCAATTCTCATAGTGCTCGGTAGGTTAGGGGTAACCAACCAAACTTGCTTCGAGGGGAAGAATCATCATGGACGACAAGCTCACTACCTGTTTGTGGTTCCCGAACCGCGATGGTTTGGATGCCGCTCAGTTCTACGCCAAAACCTTTCCCGACAGCGAGGTTCTCGACGCAATGCATGCCTCCACCGACTACCCCGGTGGCAGCGCTGGCGACGTTCTGGCCGTCAACTTCACCGTGTTGGGCAGGCCGTTTATGGCATTGAACTCAAGGCCGGAGATCTCACCCAACCACAGTGTCAGCTTCATCGTCATCACCGAGGACCAGGACGAGACGGACCGTTACTGGAACGCCATCATCGACAACGGAGGCGAGGCGGATGAATGCGGATGGTGCCGTGACCGCTGGGGATTCTCATGGCAGATCACCCCGCGCATCCTTCTAGAAGGAATGCAGCACTCAGACCCGCTAACCGCTCAGCGGGTGATGACAGCGATGATGACGATGGTCAAGATCGACGTCGCTCAGATCGAAGCCGCTCTGGCCGGCTGAGCGAGATGCCTTTCACAGACAACTCCCATGAAGCTCAAAGCAAACAAGCAGAGCCACATGATTGGATGATGTGATGGTGCCGCAAAAGACAGCCCAGAAACCACGAGTGCTAGTTGTAGACGATGAGGAGAACATCCGATATCTCGTCGGCTCGGCACTCCAACTCGACGGGTTCGACACATTGAGCGTGGAGACCGGGACCGAAGCAATAGATGCGGTAGCGGGCTTCAACCCCGACGTCATCGTCCTAGACATCATGCTGCCCGACATTGACGGCTTCAACGTCCTGCAACGGATCCGGGACCGGGGATGTCTGGTGCCAGTGATATTCCTCACGGCTCGGGACTCGACCGAAGATCGAGTTAGAGGCCTCACCACCGGCGGAGCCGACTACCAGGTGAAACCCTTTGCGGTTGCCGAACTAGTGGCCAGAGTCCGTCTACGGCTCGAACAAAACGGATCTGGGGCGCCTGCTCGTACCTTTCGAGTTGCAGACCTAGAACTCGATCCCGAAGCACACCGGGTAACTAGAGGCGGGGCTGTGATCTCGCTGTCGCCCACCGAGTACAAACTTCTGCACTACCTGTTGGTCAATAGCGGGCGGGTGCTCACCAGGATGCAGATTCTCGACCATGTCTGGGCCTATGACTTCGACGGAGACTCCTCAATCGTGGACACCTACGTCAGCTATCTTCGCCGCAAGGTGGACTCGAAAGAACCAAAACTCATTCACACCGTTCGTGGGGTCGGCTTTGCCCTGCGTGTAGATCCGTGAAACTTAGGGCTCGGTTGCTGCTAGCCGGGGTCCTGATTCTTGTTGTGGTTGGGGTTGGCGGCTTGGCCATCGTCAACAGCCAAGAGCGCTATCTGGTGGGCCAGCTCGATGAGCAACTCCACACAACACGCCCGCTTCTGGGGCCACCTCGAGATCGCCCGGCCTCCGACTCACCCCCACCGGAACAGCCTTCAGAAGAGAACTCTGGCGAGGGCCAGGGTGAAGGTTCGGGCGGAGGGTTCGGGGACAACTCCGACAAGGCCCCGGTCTCGAATCTCTATGTGGGCCAAATCGTGGACGGCGAGCTCACAACGATTCTGCAGGGCCAACTTCTAGATGATTCGCCATCTATAAGTTCCGCCAAACTCAATTCGAGCAGCGACGAACCTACGGGCCCTTTCACCACCAGAGGGCAAGAGGGGAACTCACGCTTTAGGGCGATTCTGATCACCGAGACCGACACAGGCTCTCGATATGTGGTTGCGCTACCTCGTGATGAAGTGGATCAAGCAATCAGCCAACTTCGTTCCGTGCTGTTTGGCGGAGCGGCGATCATCGCCGTGGTACTCGGGCTCAGCGCCTGGTGGGTGGACCGTCTCGGTCTGAGACCGGTGGCACACGTGACAGAGGTTGCCGTTGCCATAACTCAAGGCGCCCGTGGACTGCGAGCAGAACAAACCACCAAAGCAACCGAGGCCAACCAGCTAGCTGCGGCTTTCAACGTCATGCTCGACGAACACGACGCAACCGAGCAACGTCTTAGATCGTTCATTTCGGACGCGTCCCATGAGCTACGCACTCCGCTCACCTCGATTCGCGGCTACCTCGACCTCTACAGCGATGGAGCCTTTCGCCAGGAGGGAGAACTCGACGATGTGGTTCGTCGCCTCCAACGAGAATCGTTACGGATGCAGTCTCTGGTAGAGGACCTTCTCCTTCTCGCCAAACTCGACGAACACCCCGAGATGACCTCGCAATTGCGCTCCGGGTCCGTCGATGTCGCCCAGATCCTCGAAGATGCTGCGGCCGACGCTGGGGTCCTGCAGGCAGATCGGCCAATAACTGTGGAGGTTGCCCCTGGCCTTCCCCAATGCCAGGGAGACACCCTGCGGATCCAACAGGTCATAGGGATTTTGGTATCGAACGCCCTCGCCCACACCAAAGCAGACGTAGCTCTACATCTCAGTGCACATTCGAGCGGCGACAAGTGCATTATCGAGGTACGAGACCAAGGCCCGGGCCTTGACGCCAAAGTTGCCGAAAAGGTGTTCGACCGCTTCTACCGAGGCGACCCGTCTAGGGCGCGTTCCACTGGCGGCAGCGGATTGGGACTAGCGATCGCCAAGTCCATCGTCGAGGCCCACAACGGTGAGATCGCCTTGGAGACAGCTCCGGGCAAGGGCTGCAAATTCACGGTGAAGCTGCCTAGCTCAGCTAGATCTGCTACCCGCTGAGCCAGTTCACAATTCGACGAAACCTCTTTGGACACTCCCAGAAAGTTCCAAAGAACAAGGCGTACAAATAGAGCTCAATCAACTATTGGAGCATCCAAATGTCGCTCACCCAACTCTTTGTCCTTGACCTAGTCGCCATCTCGATACTCGTGTTCGCCATCTACTTCCCCCGGCATCGCCGCCGGGACATGGTTGTTGCGCTGCTCGGCATCAACATCGGAGTGCTCGGCGTAACCCAAGGGCTTTCCTCTGCGGACGTGTCCGCCGGACTCGGGCTGGGGCTGTTCGGTGTTTTGTCCATCATCAGACTGCGCTCCACAGAGATGGACCAGACTGAGGTTGCCTACTACTTCGGTGCTCTGGCTCTAGGACTGCTCGGAGGGTTTGCCGTTGAACCCAACTGGCTCAGCGCTGCTTTGATGGCGGCCATTCTCGCCGCCACTGCGATCAGTGATCACCCCCGCTTGTTCCGCCGCTACCGCCAACAGGTCATCACTTTGGACCGAGCTGTAGCCGACGAGAACGAGGCGCGCAGACACCTCGAATCACTACTTGGAGCAAAGGTTCACAACCTCACGGTTCGTAGCCTCAATCTCGTAACCGACACCACCATCGTCGATGTCCGATACGAGCTGAACCCCCTCGAAGCCCGAGTGACCGAGGCGTTGTCATGACAGCACAGATCGAGACCAATACAGCCGTCGCAGAACTTCTCGCCCCGCTAGGGGGTATCGAACTCGACGAACTCAACGACCTTGCTGCGTACCAGACCCGCCGGGACCACAAGTATCTCATCGAACCACATCTCCTCGCTGATGTCCTCGAGAGCATCAAGAGCCCCATGCGAGTGCTCGAAATCGGTGGGCTGCGCAGCTTCGCCTATCGCAGCATCTACTTCGACACCCCCGAGCTGACCAGCTACTTCGACGCTGCGCACAACCGGCCCAAGCGCTTCAAGGTCCGCTCTCGTTCCTATCTCGACGCCGGCACATGCTGGATCGAGGTGAAGGCCAGGATCCGTCGTGATCAGACCGCCAAAGAACGCGTCGAGCACCAGCCAGAAGCACAGATGTGTCTGGTTGGCGATGCCCGAGGGTTTGTAGAAACCCATCCTTCGGTTCCAGTTGAAGTAGACCAGCTCGATCCCACGATCATCACTGGTTACCGCCGTGCAACCATTCACTGCGGCCAAAGAGTCACCATCGACTCCGGACTTTGGAGCACCAGACCAAACGGCCTCGAAGTTCCTCTCGGAAGTCTGAACAAGATGTTGATCATCGAGACCAAGTCCGATGGAACAACCCCCGGCGAGTTCGACCACGCACTGTGGTCCCACGGCATCCGCCCCATCTCCTTATCCAAGTACGCCGTGGCCATGGCCACCGCCAACCCCCACCTACCTGCCAACCGTTGGCATCGTGTTCTCACCCATCATGTGGGACGACAGAGAATGGAACTCACTGGGTAACGAAGGTGCACTGCTGCTAGTAACAGGGCCACCCTCTTGTTGCTGGCCTGAAGGTTCCCTTGGTGAAATCGACTCCCACAAACGTCTCTTTGGATAAGATTGAAGCGCTGCAACATCGGACGCTGCGCGTCGTGGTGGCATCTCAGGTCTTTGGCGGCACAGGCCTCGCCGTTGGGGTAACCGTTGGTGGCCTGCTCGCCAAGGAGATGGTTGGCGCCAACAGCGTGGCTGGGCTGCCCTCTGCGCTGTTCACCCTCGGTTCGGCCCTGACGGCCTTTCTGGTTGGCCAGATCACCCAGCGTCATGGACGTCGGCTGGGTCTGAGTCTGGGCTTTAGTGCCGGGGCTCTCGGCGCAACGCTGGTTGTGATTGCTGCTGCCACCAACAGCGTCGCCTTGTTGTTCCCATCGCTGTTCCTCTACGGCGCTGGGACCGCCACCAACCTCCAGACCAGATACGCGGGTACAGATCTCGCTTCACCCCACCGCCGAGCAACTGCTGTCAGCATCGCAATGGTGTCTACAACGCTCGGCGCTGTAGCAGGACCCAACCTTGTCGACCCTATGGGGACGTTCGCTGAACGTTTCGACATTCCGACTCTTGCCGGTCCGTTCATATTGGCAGCGGCTGCCTACGCGGTGGCCGGCCTCATAGTCGTCACAATGCTTCGCCCGGATCCATTCCTCGTGGCCAAGGCTCAACGATTGATGATCGAGTCGATCCAGCCCGGAGACGAAGACCCCGCCGGAGCGGCCCGACACGGCGAGGCGTCGGCGTCTCGACCCCTTGCCTATCTCGGCGCAGCAGTCATGGTGCTGACCCAGATGACGATGGTGGCCATTATGACGATGACCCCGGTCCACATGCACGATCACGGCCATGGGGTCAACCGGGTGGGTCTGGTCATCGGCTTTCACATCGGCGCCATGTACCTGCCCTCGCTGATCACCGGATCACTGGTGGACAGGATCGGACGAATCCCGATGGCGCTGTGCGCCGCTGCAGTTATGGCTCTAGCTGGTGTGAGCGCTGCTGTTGCCGCAGCGGAGTCCCTACCCGCAATCACGTTGGCGCTTGTGCTGTTGGGGCTCGGCTGGAACATGGGGCTGATCTCGGGCACCGCACTAGTCATCGATGGAACCAGCCCTGATGACCGACCGAAGTTCCAGGGCAGCGCCGACGTGGCGATCGCTCTGGCCGGCGCTGGTGGCGGTGCCATGTCCGGTGTGGTGATGTCGAGCACCAGTTATGGATCGTTGTCCCTGATCGGTGGTGCCATCTCAGTTGGCATCATCCCTGGAATCTGGTGGTACCAAACTCGTCATGGGAACTCCAGCGCCAGGGCCTCTTGACATTTCCTCCCACCTACCTAATACTTAGGTAAATGACTAAGTATCAGGTAGGTGTCGATGAGGTCTTCAAAGCCCTCGCCGACCCGACCCGTTGCAAGGTCATTGAAAGACTCGTCTCGTCTCCAGCAACAACCTCGGAGCTAGCCGAGCCTTTCGACATGTCGCTTCCCTCGTTCGTTCAGCACCTGTCGGTACTGGAACGAGCCGGGCTTGTGACATCAACCAAGCAAGGACGAACTCGCACCTACCGACTATCTCCAGTTGGGCTCAACTCGGCCCAAGGCTGGCTGGCTGAACAACGCCGGATCTGGGAACAGCGCCTTGATCAACTCGATGCCTTCCTACTGAACCAACAGGAGAACCAATGACTTTCACGCCCTACACCATCAACCCGGACCTCGATCTCGAACTGCTTCGAGAGGTGCCAGTCTCGCCAGAGGCAGTATTTTTCTGCTTGGACCAACCCCGAATCACTCAAGCAATGGTTTGCTCCCCGGCCATTCTCTGTTCCCTTGGTTGAGATCGACCTGCAACCGGGCGGCGGGTTTCGCACCGTGATGAATGACCCCGAAGGCAACCAGATGTTCGACGAAACCGGCTGCTACTTGGACGTCCTAACCAACGAGCGCCTGATCTGGACCACTGGGCTCACCGTCAACTACCGGCCACAGAGCGGGCCGATGCCGTTCACCGCCATGTTGGAACTGCGCCCCAACGACTCAGGTGGATGCCACTACAGAGCTATTGCAATCCATCAGGACACCGCCGGGGCACAACAGCATTCCGAGATGGGATTCCACGAAGGTTGGGGAACCGTGGTGGAGCAGATGGTGGAGCACATCCAAGCCCAATAGGTCTCGATGAGGCGGTGTGGATTGTCGCAGGGTCCTACCGAGTTCTTCGCACGATCCACACCGCTGACGACCCTGGTCAATAGGCCCTGCGATCCTCAGCGAGGAAGAGGGCTGTAGAACACCAGAGCGTTTCCCTGGTTGTCATAGACCACGGCCCGACGTTCATGCGCGTCGTTGTAGGCAGCTTTGATGATGGCCCCACCGCCAGCCTCAACTGCAGCAGCCGCAGCATCCACATCGTCGGTCTTGATGCCTGGAACCACAGCGCCCGGCTTGGGGTGGTCGATAGCCGTGGCTAGCGCCAGCGTGAGCGACCCACCGTCGAGGGCAGCAAAGTGACCACCATCTCGGAACTTGAGAGCAAACCCGAGCGTGTCCACATAGAAGTTGATGGATGCGTCTAGGTCCTGCGTGGACAGCATGATCATTCGAACGTCGTAATCGGCCATGTCGATCTCCTCGATACTTGAGCAGCGCTACCTGGCGTCAACCTAGACCCGAAACGGTCTCGGCGCCTGTAGAGACCTCGGGTGGCTCGTGCGGGCTTAGGTGGCTCGGGCGATCCGGGCGGGTTCAGGCCCAGGGGCCCACGCCGCCAACTCGCTCCACGCTCACATGGTTGACAAAACCCGCTGGAGGGTTATCCATCGGCGGGAACTTCACGCCGGGCCCGAGATAGCGAAGCGCCAATTGCTGCAGAAGCTCGGGCGCTCCTCCTTCGGTGATGCGCGCTGAACCAGAGATCGTCAGGTACTCGTCGAGGCCCATCTCGTTGCGGCCGCCGGTCACGATCGAGATTGCCACCCGTGGGTCATTACGTATGTTGCGAACCTTGCGGGACTCCATGAGGTGGGCACACACAATCTCGCCGCCGTCGAGACCAACCCAAACCACTGTCACCTGCGGGCTGCCATCGGGATTGAGCGTGATCATGTGGGCCAGATGACCCGCTTCGATCGCCTCTTTGGCTCTGCCATTCAACAAACTCATTGTTCCTCCCAGTCCAATGTCGTCGTCTGAGGCAAACCTAGAGCCAATCACCCCCATTGTGTGCTCGAACCTGTAGTGATTTTGGGTGAATAGGAAACCAAAATCACTACAGGTTCAGCTCACCAGCTCCCGGCGGGACGGTTCACCGGGGCTCTGCTGGAACTATTTCGACCGCTGAATGCTTGTAGGACGGCTGACGGGAGTAGGGATCGAAGCCCGCA
>JAGQSI010000429.1 GCA_020439605.1 Acidimicrobiales bacterium
AGCGTCTCGTCGTCGGCTCCCTGGACGAGCTTGGTGATGATGTCGTCGGCCGGCACGGCCCGGCGGGTCTCACCGAGGGTGATCGCGTAGCCGAGGATCTCGGCGGCGGCGACGGCGGGGTCGTGGTCGTACTCCGGGTCGTCGTAGCCCATCATCTGGTTCGACCACGCGAAGACCTGCTTGCGGTCCTCCTGCGGGAAGCCCATGAGGTCCGCTAGTGCCTGAAGCGGAAGCTCGCAGGCCACATCCTCCACGAAGTTGCCCGTCCCCTGCGCTTTGGCCTCGGTGCAGATCCTGACCGCACGCTCACGCAGAGCGTCTTCGATCTTGGCCACTCCCCGAGGGGTGAACACACCGCGTGCCACCACGCCTCGAACCTGGGCATGGTGAGGACCGTCCATGTTCAACAGCATCTGCTTCTGGATGTCACGCTCGTCCTTGCCGACCGTGGCACCGTCAAACTTGACGATCGCAGTGTTCTCTTCGCTGGACCAACGGTCCTTGTCCCAGGAAATGTCCTTGACATCTTGATGTCGGGTAGCGATCCAAAGGCCGCCGTCTTCGAAGCTGGAGTCCTCTTGGGTCTGAGGATTCCAGTAGAGCGGACGATTCTCTCGGAGCCACGCGAACTCTGGGAATGGCACCCGTTGTTTGATTAGATCGGGATCCGTGAAATCGGTGCCGGCCGTGACTGGGCAACGCTGAATACTCATTTGATCAGGCCTCCGTGGTCTGGTTCATAAGGGCTGACATGCGTTCCATGGACTCGATGCATTCCTCAACGAGTTCATAGACCACATCTTTGGTTGGGCGCATCTTGTTGAGTCGCCCGACGATCTGACCCACAGGGTTGAATTGAATCTTCTTTGCCTGTTCGGGATATTTGTGTCCGCGCTGTACTGCATTGGAAGTAACCATGAACTGCATCGGCATACCAAGCGGTTTGGGATTTCCCTCTTGCTCCCATGCATCGGTCCATTCGTTGCGAAGCATCCTGCACGGCTTACCGGTCCAAGACCTGCTGCGCAATGTGTCCTTGCTTGTGGCATCGAGATAGCTCTGCATCTGTGCAGGTGGGACGTCTGCTTCGGCAACCGTCAACCACAATGATCCTGTCCAAACTCCTTGGGCCCCCATTGACAGCGCAGCGGCCATCTGTCGACCTGAACCAATCCCGCCAGCGGCGAGCATCGGCGTGTCTGCGAGTACGTCTAGAACCTCTGGCCAAAGAACCATTGATCCGATCTCGCCGGTGTGACCGCCACCCTCAGTACCCTGAGCGATGATGATGTCAACGCCCGCAGCCTTATGTCGAGCAGCCTGCGCTGCGGACCCGCACAGTGCTGCGATCAGCTTACCCTTGGCGTGAACGTCGGCGATGACCTCTGGTGGCGGTGTACCAAGAGCATTGGCCAACAACTTCACCTTCTCATGGCTTAGAGCAATTTCTGCTTGTGGACCAGCTATGGCAGTTCCAAAGCCGATCAGCTCTCGCATCTTCTCGTCTTCTGGCAGATCTGGTACCCCGTTCTCTGCCAGAAGCTTCTGCACGAAGTCACGGT
>JAGQSI010000430.1 GCA_020439605.1 Acidimicrobiales bacterium
AGGTTCCATTGGACGACAAGAAGATGTATCCCATCTACGCCAAGTGCGTTGAGGCGGGTTTGCCGATCGTGGTCTATGTGGGCGTGCCCGGTCCCAGATTGCCCATGAGTGCCCAACTTCCCATCCAGTTGGACGAGGTTTGCTGGTTCTTCCCGGAACTGAAGATCGTGACCCGCCATGGCGCTGAGCCATGGACGGAGTTGATGGTGAAGCTTCTGCTCAAGTGGCCGAACCTCTATTACTCGACGTCGGCGTTTGCTCCGAAGCACTACCCCCAGGACATCATCGACTTCGCCAATACTCGTGGCTCGGACAAGATCATCTACGCCGGGTATTGGGCAGCAGGACTCACGCTGGATCGCATCTTCTCTGAACTCCCGAACGTGGGATTTCGAGACCATGTGTGGCCGAAGTTCCTTAGGGAGAACGCTGAGAAGGTTTTCGGCGGGGCACCACACCCGTATCCACCTGCCTGATAGCGGTTGTGGGGATCATCAGAGCGGTGGTTTGATCGACCTTTCTGAGTCCATGCGCCAGCCTTAGTGCAACCCTCCGCGGCCAAATCAACTGTGGTTGGTCTCGGTTGAGAGTGGGGTGGAACTCGTAAGTAGCGCTGCTAAACTCGTTACCGACGCTCGGTCGGTTTATTGTCCGAGTGAGGGACAACCAAGGGGAATAGCTGTAATGGCAACTAACGAGGATCTCATCGGACGCTCGGACCTCAACGACATCGAGGCAATCCTCGCTGTCGCTGCTGAGGATGGCGAAGCCAATGTCCGTGCTGTCAAGGACAACGCGGATGCCATCTTCACGTGGGACTACGAGAAGGGGCGTCGCCCGGCGCTCAACAAGCTCTACGAGAAGGCCAAGCACAGCCAATGGAACGGCGAGACGGATCTCGACTGGTCCATTGAGGTGGACCCGATGGAGCTCGTCGCATTGCAGCGCCAGTCCTTCGGGCAAACCCCTGAGCAGCGTGCAATAGCTACTGCTGGAACCCCGTTTGAGAAGTGGGGGGACAAAGAGTTCGATCAGCTCGGCATGGAATCAAACAACTGGATGCTCAGCCAATTCATGCATGGTGAACAGGGCGCTCTGATCTGTACCGCGAAGATCGTGGAAACGGTCCCATGGATCGACGCCAAGTACTACGCAGCCACCCAGGTCATGGACGAGGCCCGTCACGTTGAAGTGTTCGCCAAGTATCTCGACACCAAGCTAAACGGCCATTACCCGCTGAACGCCCATCTAGGCCTTCTCCTGGACGACATCATCGAGGATTCGCGCTGGGACATGACCTACCTCGGGATGCAGATCATGGTTGAAGGTCTAGCGCTCGCCGCATTTGGCCTTATGCATGCGGTCACCCCTGAGCCACTCCTGAAGCAGCTACTTCGATACGTGATGAGCGATGAGGCCCGTCACGTTGCATTCGGGGTGCTGTCGCTGAAGGAGTACTACCAGGAGCTCACTCTCGACGAGATCCGCGAGCGTCAAGAGTTTGCGTTCGAAGCAGCGGTACGAATGAGGGACCGTCTGCTGCAACAAGAAGTGCTA
>JAGQSI010000431.1 GCA_020439605.1 Acidimicrobiales bacterium
CCCCAAGAAGCATGGTTCGCGGCATCTGATGGGGGAGAACGGTGGACCGGGGGCGGTGTTTCACTCGCTGCGTTCCATCACCAACACGCTCAGTATCTGTGCAGACATCGAGAAGTACTGTCCAGATGCGTTCATGATCAACCTCACCAATCCCATGAGCCGGGTAACGCTGGCTATCAACCGGGGGACCAAGGTGCGAAACGTTGGCATGTGTCACGAAATGCCCATGGGGGTGGGACGGCTGGCTCGATTCCTGGGGGTTCCACGGCGTCACATCTCTGCCAAGGCGTCTGGCATCAACCACTTCACGTTCTTCACCGAGTTCATAGACACCCGAACCGGCGAAGATCTACTGCCCAAGGCACGTGAGTTCTACAGCCAGCGTCGCTTTGACTACACGCCGTCCAAGGTTCGCATGTTGAAGACCTTTGACCGCAACTTGGTAGGTGGCGCTTATGTCGAGTTCCGGTACCTACCGTTGGTATCCAAAGTGGCCCGAGAGACGGGGCTTGTGGCGTGTTCGGTTGATAGCCACATCGGCGAGTACCTCCAGTTCGCCCCCGACGCCTCCGAATGGATGCCAGCCGCCATCGATTTCCATGAGCCGGTGAGCCTGCTCTCGGAGAAGGTGGCTGCTTGGGCATCGAGCACCAAGTTCCCCTTACCCATGCATCTGTTGGGGCCAAGTGGAGAAGAGGTGATCGACATCGTGGGCGCCATGTGGACCAACGAACCCAAGTGGATCATGGCTACCAATGTCCCCAACCATGGCTACATCCCCAATGTGGCCGTTGGTGCGATAGTTGAGGTCGGGGCATGGGTTGATGCCAGCGGACTGCGGCCAGACACAATGGCGCCAGTGGCGTCGCCACTAGATGAATGGATTGCCACCCAGGTCGCGCTTCAGGACATGGTGGTTGAAGCGGCGTTGAGCGGTGACCGTGACCTGGCATTGCAGGCCGTGATGGCGGACCCGTTGGCGCCACCAACACAAGGCGCGTGCCAGGCGATGTTCGACGAGATGTACGAACTCCAAGCCGACAAACTGCCCTTCTAAGGTCCTGTCGAAAGTCGTGGCCTCCTACCAAGATCACTTCGCTGTGACTGGTATCGGTTTCGAGAGCTCGGGGCAGTGCACCGCTCTGCTACCTACTGCTCTTGGGTTTTCATGCGACGAGCTTCAGGCCGATTACTGAGGCCACTATTGCGGTGAGAAACACAATCTTGAGCGCCGACACTGGCTCGTCGCCGGTGATCATGGCAAATGACACGGTGAGTAGGGCGCCGATGCCAACCCACACGGCATAGGAAGTTCCCACGGGCAGATCCCGCATGGCAAGGGCCAAGCCGCCCATGCTCAGCACCAGAGCGACGAAGAAGACCGCGGTGGGAACTGCTTTGCTCAACCCGTCGGAGCGACCGAGCGCTGTAGCCCAAACAGCTTCGAGGGCACCGGACACAATAAGAATCAACCAGGGCATAACAAACTCCACTGGCCGTCTTGTCGCGGACCGGGTACGGCTCCATCGTCCGGGACCTCAGAGTTGAGGCCT
>JAGQSI010000432.1 GCA_020439605.1 Acidimicrobiales bacterium
GGTCACCCGCGAGGCCATGCAGATCCACGGCGGCATGGGCTACGCCGAGGAGTACACCGTGAGCCGCTACTTCGTGGATGCTCGTGTGCTGTCCATCTTTGAAGGCGCAGACGAAACGCTGTGCATCAAGGTCATCGCCCGCAAGCTCGTTGCGGACGCCAAGGCCTAGCTACAAGAGCTTCCACGGCTCACACGAGCCGTCTCTCAAACAACGCACTCGGGTCTGCGCTTCGTCGCGCAATTCGCCAGATCGCTCCCGCACACCAACCGCCCACGCAGTGACCCAGAGCTCGTAGGCCTCAACACATGTAGCGAAGCCGTCCCAGCTACGGGGATCGAACTGCTGAGCCTCCACGAACTGTTCGATCACGCCCTGGTCTGCCCCATACCTCTTTACCGCCACCGCGGCTGGCGCAGTGTCGAACGAAGCAGGCCCAACTCCAGCAAGTTCCAGGTCCGCCAGTATTGGTCCTTCGCTTGTTACAAGGACATTGTCGCCGTGCAGGTCTCCATGGACGATAACGGTTCCTGCTGGGTCCGTATCTGCGATGGCGGCCCACCTCTCGGCGAGTTCGAAGGCTCGAAGCCGAACGAAATCGGCCTGGGCGTCGCCTATCTCGATGTGAGCCACTGCATTTCGTGCTGCACCGAGTGGATCGAAGCGCGATACACCGAAGTGATCCCTTGTGCGTTCACGCAATGAGCGAGCCAGCACTGCACAGTCTGTCGGTGTCGATGGGCGCACAACGTCGTACCACCTCCATGCCGTGATGACGCAGGAACCCTCCACTAGTAGTGACTCGTCCACCAGTCGCGTAGCGCTCACGCCGCTCTCCTGCAGTGCCCGAGCAACCTCTACTTCCCGAGCCGCCACCGGTTCTGCGCTTCGGTCTCTCACTCTCAACAGCACCTCGGAGCGACGGACCAGCAGTGACAGGCCGTCTCGCACTATCTCCGATGGCCCTTCTATACCAAGTACCTCAAATACCTTCCCTGCAGCGTCGAGTCTGTGATCTGTCACCGTCGTACTGCCTCACCGAAAACACCTTTGGCCATCAAGCTGGTCTCTGCTTCGGCCCTCTTCAGGTACATCTGTGAGCGGGCATTCCATACACCTTCGTCCTCGCTCGAACGTGCAGCGAACTCGATCAACTGGCACGCCATCTTGTAGTTGCCGTCTTGGGCCAAGGCTTCGGCTCGTTGCACGAGTTTGTCCACTCCGCCAGCAAGTTCCGTCAACTCCCTGGCGAGTTCCTGAGCTGGGGGCGGCTTCAAGTGGGCGGGATCTCCGTCCCACCATCCTCCGAACAACCGATAGATGTTGCGAACTACAAACTCGGGCTCGTCATAGATGGGCCTCAACCAGGGCCGGGCCAACATTTCGTCATCGACTCGCACCGAGTGCAGGATTTCATCGAGGGTGGCGCCGGTGTTCATCGCTGCGAGCACGTCGTGAACCAACTGTTCCAGAACAGTTGCCACATCACCAAGCACCGTGGCCACCCGCGCACGCCCCGACACCGCTAGGCCATGGGCGGGCAACAGCAGTTCT
>JAGQSI010000433.1 GCA_020439605.1 Acidimicrobiales bacterium
GAAGAGGATCTCTTCAAGTCAGGGATCCGCCCGGCCATCAACGTCGGCCAGTCGGTGTCTCGTGTGGGTGGTGCCGCACAGATCAAGGCCATGAAGACCGCTGTGGGTACCCTCAAGGGTGACCTCGCTCAGTTCCGTGAGCTTGAGGCCTTCGCCTCGCTCGGCTCAGAACTAGACGCCGTTTCGCAGGCCACCTTGGACCGCGGGCGTCGCTTGGTCGAGCTTCTGAAGCAGGGCCTCAACTCTCCGATGTCGGTAGAGGAACAGGTTGTTGTGCTCTATGCGGGCACCCGTGGACACCTCGATGGAGTTGCTGTTGCTGACGTCCAGCGTTATGAGCAGACTCTCCTTGACTTCCTAGGAGCACGCTACTCGGGCATCCTCGCCCAGATTCGTGAGCAGGGCACCCTCGACGAGGATGGCCTCAAGGCTGCTCTCGCCGATTTCGCCAACGAGTTCGGCACTGCCGAGACCGCGGAGGCCTAAACCCCATGGCTAGCGGCCAGGAGCGAGTCCTCCGACGGAGGATCAAGTCGGTCCAATCCACCAAAAAGATCACCAAGGCAATGGAGCTCATTTCGGCGAGCCGCATTGCCAAGGCCCAAGAACGCGTGGCCGCAGCGCGTCCCTACAGCGAGCGCATCACCGAGGTCATTCGTAACCTCGCTGCTGCAGGTGCTGGTGGAGATTCGCCGCTTCTCAACCCTCGCCCCGAGGTCACAACCGTGGCTTATGTGGTGGTGGCCGCAGACCGTGGGCTTGCCGGTGGTTACAACTCGACCGTTATTCGTGCCGCAGAGCGCGCGATGGTCGCAGACCAAGAGGCCGGTCGTCAGACTGCGCTCATCACCGTTGGTAAGAAGGCAACTGGCTACTTCCGATTCCGTGGCTGGGAAATCGCCGAGAGCTTCATCGGCTTCTCAGATGATCCCAGCTACGAGAACGCCCGCAGCGTTGCTACCTATGTGGCCGAGCGTTTCGAAAGCGGTGAGTTCTCCGAGGTTCATCTTGCCTACACGAGGTTCCTGTCACTAGGTAGCCAGGTCGTGGAACTTGATCAGTACATGCCGCTCGACAGTTCAACTCTCGAACAGTCAGGCGACCAAGCCGCTAGTGCGGACTACGAGTTCGAGCCCAGCCCGAGCGAGATTCTCGACCGCTTGTTGCCCCGCTATGCGGAGGCAAAGCTTTACGCATCGATGCTCGATGCCGCTGCTTCTGAACATGCTGCTCGCCAGCGAGCAATGAAGTCGGCTACAGACAACGCCGAAGAAATGATCATCAAGCTGAGCCGTGTGATGAACCGTGCTCGCCAAGATGCCATTACCACTGAGATCATGGAGATCGTTGGTGGCGCCGAGGCCTTGCGCCAGGCACAAACAGATAGTTCCGATCTGCTCATCGATGAGGTCAATGTCTCTGACATCCTCAACGCCGGGCAGGCCCGTATTTCCGCAACCCGCACGGATCACTTCAGCTCAGGAGAGCAGTCATGACCATCACCAACGAGCCCAGCACCGCGCTGAAGGATGGCCGCGTAG
>JAGQSI010000434.1 GCA_020439605.1 Acidimicrobiales bacterium
CCAGACGGAAACGAGCTCGAGGCTCTGGATATCGATTGCTCCCTGGGTCTGTCCTCGGAGATTGAGGCAGTGGCGGTCTGTCTTCTTCATAGCGATCTGAATAATGACCACGAACGCAAAGTGGCTCGGCGCCTCGAAGCAGAGGGTTTCGATGTGAGCGTTTCCAGTGACGTGTCGCCGCAGTTTCGTGAATACGAGCGCACCGTGACCACAGTGGCCAACGCCTATCTTCGGCCGGTTTGTGGGAGCTATCTGGATGCTCTCGCCGATGCTGGCGATGAGGTCGTGGTAATGACTTCCGCTGGTGGTCTGGTGCCACTGGACGAAGGGGCACGGCTACCGGTTTCGTTGTTGCTCAGCGGGCCAGCTGGTGGAGTGCTCGCCGGCGCTGGTGCTGCGGTCGACGCCGGCTACCCAAACGCCGTCACCTTCGACATGGGAGGAACCTCCACCGATGTGTGTCTGGTGCAGAACGGTGTCCCTGAACCGGCAGGGGAGCGAGAGGTCGGCGGGTTCACAATCCGTCGTGCCTCGCTTGATGTCCACACGGTGGGTGCTGGGGGAGGGTCGATCGCCTTCTTGGACTCCGGCGGTGCGTTGCAGGTGGGGCCACGTTCGGCCGGCGCTGTGCCCGGGCCCGCCTGTTATGGGTTGGGTGGGACACAGCCAACGGTGACCGATGCGGATCTGGTTGGCGGCCGTTACCCACAAGGCGTTGAGCTTCCCGGCGTCGGTGTTCTCGATGTAGAAGCTGCCCGCCGATCATTGGACGCTGCGGGAATCACGGCCAACGATGTGATCTCGGTGGTAGATGCATCTATGGAACAAGCGGTGCGAGCGGTAACAGTGGCCAGGGGAGTGGATCCTTCAACTCTTGCGCTGGTGGCCTTCGGTGGAGCGGGGCCACTACATGCCTGTGCGGTGGCCGAAGCCCTGAACATGGCGGCTGTGGTGGTTCCAGCTCGTGCTGGGGTTCTGAGTGCGCTTGGTTGTCTGGCTGCACCCCGACAACACGACGTGGTTGCTTCTTGGCCTCACGGCGTAGACCTGGCCGGCTTGGACTCGGCATTGGATGAACTTCGTCGTGAAGCCCTAGAGGCACTGCCCGGCGCCGAGGTGGAGACGGCACTTGAGTGTCGATACGTGGGACAGAGCCATGAGATCCGGGTGAGTTGCGTGGAGGACTTTCCTGCGGCTCATGAACAACGCAATGGCTACAGCCGTCCCGGCACTGAGATCGAGGTTGTGGCCCTGAGGGCAACAGCGCGCCTCGCGCCCGTGGTAGTTCTCTCGGATATGGCCCCGGTGCAACGCCAAGGAGCGATAGGCCCGGCGGTGATAGCCGAAGCGGACTGCACGATATGGGTGCCCGAAGGCTGGCAGGGTGAAGTTCACAGCAGTGGCGCGTTGGTCATTACGAGGACGAATCCATGAGTCCTGCCGAGCTTGCAGTGCTGATCGCCCGGTTGAGCGGCATCGCCCACGAGATGGGGGAGGTGCTGAGACGAGGAGCTTTCAGTCCCAA
>JAGQSI010000435.1 GCA_020439605.1 Acidimicrobiales bacterium
ACTGTGCCCCGGACCGGTATTGACCCCGCTGCTCGCCAAGTACCTCTCTGATGAGGAGAAGCGCCAGCGTCGCCTGGTCCACATCCCGATGGGGCGTTTTGGCACATCAGAGGAGATGGTCAATGGAGCCTTGTTCCTTGCCTCCGATGAGTCGAGCTTCATGACTGGTCAGAGCCTTTTGATCGACGGTGGCATCACCGCGGCCTACACCACGCCCGAGTAGTCGATCCTCAACTCGAATCACACCTAATCTGGCTCAACCCCTGGCCTTGGAGAACGCATGGAACGTGTCACCCTCACCCTCGATCAACTGACCGAAATGATCGATACCGGTTCGATAGACACGGTTCTGGTCTGCTTTCCAGACAACCAAGGTCGTCTTGTCGGCAAGAGAGTCATGGGTCAGTACTTCCTGGATACCGTCGCTCACGGGTCTGTGGAAGCCTGCAACTACCTCCTGGCTGTAGATGTAGAGATGACTCCGCTGCCCGGCTATCGGGCGTTCAACTGGGATCAGGGCTACGGAGACCTGTCCGCTGTTCCTGACCTGTCCACGTTGCGTCTGGTTCCATGGATCGAACGGACGGCGCTGGTCCTGTGTGACCTTGTCGAAGAACACGACAAGGTCACACCGATCGAGGTGGCACCACGTTCAATCCTGAAGGCACAGGAGGCCAAGGCTGCAGAACTTGGCTTCACAGTGAACATAGGTGCAGAACTTGAGTTCTTCCTTTTCAAGGATTCCTATGGCGAAGCCGCCCAGAAGCGATACCAAGATCTGGCTCCCCACAGCGATGTGATCGAGGACTACCACATCCTTCAGACCACCCGAGACGAGTACGTGATCCGAGACATTCGCAATGGCCTTCAGGCCGCGGGTGTGCCGGTGGAGTTCTCCAAGGGTGAGGCCGGCAAGGGACAGCACGAGATCAATCTCCTGTACGCAACCGCGACCGAGATGGCTGATCGCAACACCATCTACAAGAACGCAGCCAAGGAGATTGCCGACAGTCACGGTCGCAGCGTGACCTTCATGGCGAAGTACCGGATGGATGAGGTTGGTTCGTCATGTCATATCCACTCAAGTCTGTGGAACCTCGATGGGACACAGTCGCTCATGTGGGACAACTCCAAGCCCAACAACATGAGCGAAACGTTCAGGCACTGGCTTGGCGGCCTCGTGCATTGTTCTCGTGAGCTGACCTTGCTCTTTGCCCCGACAATCAACTCCTACAAGCGGTTCCAGCCTGACTCGTGGGCGCCAACTGCGGTGGCTTGGGGCATGGACAACCGAACCTGTGGTCTTCGATTGGTGGGTCACGGGCAGGGATACCGGGTTGAGTCTCGAATACCTGGCGCTGACGTGAACTCCTACCTGGCGTTTGCTGGAGTCATCGCAGCGGGTCTCTACGGTATTGAGAACAAGCT
The DNA here is from genome assembly GCA_020439605.1 of Acidimicrobiales bacterium. Classification (GTDB taxonomy): domain Bacteria; phylum Actinomycetota; class Acidimicrobiia; order Acidimicrobiales; family Iamiaceae; genus Aquihabitans. The sequence goes on from JAGQSI010000435.1 coordinate 1,429, forward strand.
GGACCCGGGCGAAGCCCTTGTGGGTAATGCCTACACGGATCCGACCGTGAGCCACATTCCATCCACCATGGTCGAAGCGATTGAGCTCTGGCATA
>JAGQSI010000436.1 GCA_020439605.1 Acidimicrobiales bacterium
TCGAACTCCTGACCTTCTCATTACGAGTGAGATGCTCTGCCGACTGAGCTACTTGGGCGGAGATGAAACGGTACCCGACACAACCCCCTCATCGGCAACCCTGCGCCCATTCCGGCCAGATTGTGGATCACGTTGGCATCGGCAGGGTTGTTCGCTTTCGTCAGGCACTGCGCCGCAACCATCCAGAGCCCGATATCTTGGATCAAGCAGAGTTTGTTGAAGGTTGTTGACCGAGTGGCGGTCGCTCTGATCCACGCGTGAGCACTGGGCGCTAGTGCCCTGTCAACAGACCAGTTTGGATCGACTTGCCCCACCCAGCCCCTTAAAACCTTCAAACCGACTAATAGAACATCGACCTCGTCCCACTCAGAACCCCACCCGCTTCCTCAACCTCAAAAGGCCATCAGGGACTGCCGCGTAGACATTCATGTCAACCGCTGTGCGGAAAGCTCATCGCATACCCGACACACCTAGGATCCCCTATATCGGGCCCACAGACTGTTGGTGATGGCCGCAGAAAACATCGATGCCAAAGGCCACAGTCGTCTCGAACCGTTCCTAGCTGCCGGCGACCCTGCCCGACGCGTCTACGAGGCATGGGTAATCAGAGAAGCCATTTGTGATCTTTAGACCATGCACGCCCGCGAGCACTCCAACGAACCAACTGAAGGTCTCAACAGGCTCATCAAATGGGCGAAACGATTATTCGGATACCGAAACCTCGACAACTACCGACTCAAAATCCTGTACGGATGCCAACCACTATCATCTACACCGCCAGCAACGACAGACCCCATAGCCACGTTAGGCTCGTAGACCCTCCATAGAGGGATCGATCCCCTTCATGACTTCACTGGTCGGGAGATCTATGTACGGCCCGGTGGGTTCAGACCCTTGGACACCCGCTGCTATCGGAGAACCAGAGTTTCCTATTACCCGCGACATAGCTTTCCTATGTCCTGAAACAACTTACCCCCTCCGATGCGGATTATTCCCAGTTCGCGGACCTAGGCAGTGCTTGTTCCCGGCAGGGCTACTAGAATTGGTCTGGTCGCAGAATGCTTGGTGCCCAGGTTGGCCAGCTGGGCGCTTCGGGGGTGAGCGGCTTGCCGTCGTGGAAGCGGGTGAGCAGCTTGAAGGGGCTTGTTGCTTTGGTGTTGTCGTAGATGTCTGCGATGTCGGCGAGATGGATCGCTTCGGCGACGTGGTTCCAGAGGCGTTCGTGGCGGGCGCGGATGCGGTCTTCGGGGACGTCATGGCCACCGTTGCATACGCGGGCTCGGACTCGGTTGACGCTGAGCTCGACAGGGACGAGGACGATGTGGAGGTGCACCGTGTAGCCGGCTGCCTTGGCGGTTCGCACGAGTTCGACCTTGGAGGGGTGCGAGAAGACGGTCTCGGTGACGAACGAGGCACCGGATCGGAGCATCTGGTCTCGGCGTTGGGCGGCGAGCTGGGCGGCCTGGATGGAGAGCTCTTCGGTGATCGGACCGCCGCCGGCGAGGACCTTGGCGATCTCG
>JAGQSI010000437.1 GCA_020439605.1 Acidimicrobiales bacterium
CCTCTGCCCCGAATGCCACAACCACAAAACCCACCACGGATGGAACCTCGAACCCGGCAAAGGACCACGCCAATTCCTCCCGCCCGGAAACGCGCCTAAGAGATCAGAATCGGCCGAAGCCAACCCAACCGAAACCCACCCAACCGGGTCAGACTCAACCAAAGTCAGCCGAGGCATCACACAGGAGCATGAAGACCGCGAAGGTGCTATATGCGAAGCCCGGCCCACAGGGCCTGAAGCCCAGCGCCAACTTCAGTTCTAATCAACTCAGCCATACCGATGGGGCTCAACATTCAGGGCTCATCCAAACCTATGAAAGTCCGAAGTCAGACGCACCCCGTGATGTCAGACATGAGTTCTGACATGAGTTCTGACATGAGTTCTGACATGAGTTCTGACATGAGTTCTGACATGAAGTCGGACGTGAGTTCGCACATGGGGCGATCAACACTCCCCGTGCTCGGTCGCCTACCTCAGCTATACCAACCTGTCATTCGCAGCGCAGCACATGCTCTCCACACAGAAGCTATTCATCATCACACTGCGGCTATTCGCTGAGCCGCTCGTGAGCAAGTAGAGCGCTGGCTACTCGGCGAGTTGGTCCTCTAGGAGCCCAACCGGCGGGTCTATGACCACGAGTTGGGGCAGCTGAGAGAAATCCGTGACGAATACCTCCGGCACCAACGTGCCGTCAGAGAGCTCGAGAAGATCACTCGCCGGATTGGCAACTACTGCACGCACCTGGCCCCAGCTTCTCCCGTCAGGAGTTTGCACCGAGGCGCCGACCAACTCGTGCACCCACATGGCCTCATCGTCAACGATAGGCTCCCCACGGATGATCTGACCGTGGAGCAGATCTGCATCCTCGCGGGTGTCTACACCGGACAGCGTCACGATCCAGCGATGTTGATGAGAGCGAATAGCCACAACGCTGCGTGGGCCTTCGTCTAGATACCAAACCGCCCCGGGCGCAACGCGCTCGGGGCGATCCGAAATAAGTGTGGCGACTAGTTCGCCCCGCAGACCATGGGCCTTTGAGATCCGACCGATCTCAAGCAGGTTTGGTTCAGACAAGTGAGAGTTTGATTCAGTCAACGAATTCGATGTCGAGCTGGGTGCTGTCCTTGACAGCCGCAGCGCGAACAACAGTGCGAATGGACTGCGCTATACGGCCACGTTTGCCGATGACTCGACCCATGTCTCCATCTGCCACTCGAACATCGAGTTGCAGGTTGCCACGGCGACCTTCGCTAGCAGTGACAGCCACCTCGTCTGGGTGATCCACTACCTGTTGGACGATGTAGGTGAGAACCCGCTCAGCGTTAGGAGCAGAAAGCTCAGCCGCGGCGCTTGCCTCGGCGGCCTCAGCCGGCGCAGTCTCGGGAATCTCGGTGATTTCGTCGGTCACGATTCGCTAGCCGCTGCGGCCGGAGCCTTGGCGCCCTTGAACTCGTCCCAAGCACCTGAGATCTTGAGCAGACGCTCAACGGTGTCTGTGGGTTGGGCACCATT
>JAGQSI010000438.1 GCA_020439605.1 Acidimicrobiales bacterium
ACTCGCTTGATTGTCATGGGTCGCAAAGCTACCTACCTAGCCTCCACTGCGGCCAATGGCGCACTCGGTAGCGTGGGAGTCATGCCCGGACATCTGGCCCTAGTTGGTGGTGGCGAGTTCACCGAAGGATGCAGCTTTGACGCTGAACTTTTGGGGTTGAGCGGCACCGACGAGGTGCTCATAGTGCCCACAGCGGCCGCATATGAGCACCCCCAGAAACTGGTGGACAAGGCTGCCGAGTGGTTTGGGCACCTTGGAGCTAGAGCGGTCGGATTGGACCTTCTGGCCAGACCCGATGCCACCGATCCCAAGATTGTCGATGCCATCGGCGGATCCCGTTTCACCTATCTGGTGGGCGGATCGCCTCTGCATCTGCGTTCAGTTCTGAAGGATTCCCCGGCCTGGGATGCGTTGCTGGGAGCGTGGGAGAGCGGCGGTGTGCTCGCTGGATCATCGGCCGGAGCCATGGCACTGTGTGACCCGATGGTTGACCCGAGAGGTGGTGCGTTCACCTTGGGCCTAGGCGTGTTGCCCGGCCTCGCGGTGATCCCAGCGCATGACCATTGGTCCGAAGATGCAGCGCACCGGACGCGTCAGATGAGCCCACCCAACCTTGTGCTCGCAGGGATCGATGAGCGCACTGCGTTGATGCGCAGCCCTGATGGTTCCTGGCGCGTTGGCGGCGCCGGAGATGTGGTGGTGTTCGTGGGCGGCAAACCCGCAGGGCTGGACGCCATACCCGCCTGAGTTGGCGTAAGGCCCGGTTCTCAGGACTCGGTGATGGTCACCGACTTCAACAAGATCTGCTCGGTTGGTGATTCCATACCGTCGTCCAACCCAGCCATCTTCTCAAGAACATCGAGACCTTTGGTTGTCTTTCCGAACACGGCGTAGGTGCCGTAGCTAGCGAGTGCTTCGGTGCCGCCCTCATGAGCCAGGAAGAAGAACTGCCCACCAGCACTGTTGGGTGCAGCGGTTCGGGCCATTGCCAAGATTCCCGGGACATAGTCTTCAGCGGTGTAGGGGCCGCCTTCGTCTGGGATCGTGTAGCCGGGGCCGGGGTCCGCTGAGTCCTGGGTGTTTGGTGAGCCGCCTTGTACGAAACCGGCCGTTGCAACCACACGGTGAATATCGGTGTTGTTGTAGAAGCCGTAGCGGGACAGGACAACGAAGTTGTTGGTTGTGATCGGGGTGCGCTTGGTGTCTAGCTCAACGACGATCTCACCGAGCGAGGTGTCGAACGTGGCCGTGTAGGCCTTGTTGAGGTCGATGCACTTTTGTGGTGCGTCATCAAAGTGCAGAACCGGCTCTTCGCTTCCTTCTACCGGCGGACATTCGCCGGTGCCGTAGTCAAGAGCCACCTCATCTTCAGCGGGAGGGGCGGTGCCGTCGCCGGTGAACTCGGTGGTGGTCGAGTTATCGGAGTTGGTGGCGGAGTCCTTGTCTGAGGAGCAGCCTGACAACACACCAAAGACCAGCATCAACGCAATGATGATCACGCCAGCGAT
>JAGQSI010000043.1 GCA_020439605.1 Acidimicrobiales bacterium
CTAGACCCTTCGTGACAATCTCGGCGATTCGGCCTGCCACCACAAAGGTGCATGCATGTCTACCAGGACAGTGTCAGCTGACATCCCACGTCTCGCCCGTGGAGAAATAGTCTTCGTCAGCGTCCGAGAGGAGAGTCACGGACCCCATCAGCGTGCGAGGTTCTTCGAGCGGCACGAGTCGGGCTACTGGCCGACCATGTTTGGTGACCGTGAAGGTAGCCCGTGTGGCTTCGACCTCATCGAGAATCACCAAGCAATCGGCCTTGAACTTGCTTGCTTGCACTTTCGAATCAGCCATGAACTCATGTTCACACCCGAAATGCCTATGGTCAATATGCCAGTGACAAATACGACGGGCCGAGAATCCCGATATTGCAAGTGCTTCAGATGGTGGCGAGGACAGGATTTGAACCTGCGATCTTCAGGTAATGAGTTCGATCCTCAGCGTCTCCTGGCATCGCGTTCCGTACCTTTCAACACCTCAGTGGTGGGGTTTCGCGCCTTCGACGTAGCGCCTGCTACCACTGCGGGCTCTCGTGGCAGCCCATTCGGGGAGTCCGCCAGAACCGGCTATTGACGGCCCATTCATTAGAAGATCCGGTAGAAGCTGGCCAGCCTGTGGCCCTTTCGCCCGTCAGGAATTGCCTGCATATATGAAAGAATCATTCCATATTTGCGCGGTATTGGCCGACCCGCACCAGGCCGGTGACAGCGGCTCAAGTCCCCGCTTACGCGGCGAAGACCAATGAATTTGCCGAGGCAGCGTCCAGCGTTCTCGGAGAAGGTCGCAACATCGCAGCGACGCGCCTCGCCACCCACGCCGCCAACCTTCGGGGCTTCCGTAATAGTCACCGGCTTCTCCACGATGCGATCACAGCGCCGACGCAGAACCCGCCCTGTTGAGCATGGCCACGCGCTGCCCTGCGCGATCGTTGCGAGCAGCCCAGCGGTTCTTACAAGCACGACCATCACCCGTTCAGACGATTCCGTCACCAGTGTTCGTGGCTGTACCAGAAAGATCCGATCGCTGGCCTGGGTAGAAATCTGGGGGGCTGCATAGCAGAAAGACCTTCCCATGGCCTCGAAAGAGGTAGCTGACCTGCGGTTTCGCGTCCTAGTTCGCCGAGGCTGATCTCGCCAGAACCAGCTCTTGATGGCCCTTCCGTTTGAAGTTCAGCTAGAAGCCGGCACTCACCCGGCCTGGTGTTCGAGTTCGTGCTCAACGGCACGTCGGATCCAGCTCGACACCGAGCGATCGTCGGCTTCCGCTAGTCGGCGAATTTCCTCGAGTGTCTCGGGCGGGAACCGCACCGGCACCATCTCGGTCAGCTTCGAGCGCTGCCGTCGCCGTGCAGGACCTTGGGGTTCCTGGTTCTCCGGCTTGGCGTAGAACTCATGCTCCTCATCTCGTGTCATCTTCATGTTGGTCATCGGTCCTCCCGGTAGCGGGTGACAAGGTGCGTGGCTGCGACGTAACAGCCAATCGGTCGGCATTTGGTGGGGTCATCGGAATCTGGTGGAGCAAGCGGCACGACAAGCACGGCCCCGCCAACCTGCGCCACCATCAACCAGTGGGCTGGCGGCTTCGCTGGATAGAAGAGAGGGTCGGAGTGCCACACCTCGTATATGTCCTCGATGCCGAGCCCCGGGTGTTTGAACAGGTGTGCGGCCTGGTCGTCGATCTCGAACGGTTCCTTGTCGTCGAGGAGATCGATGTCGAACGGATCAGACACACTAGCCATTGTATTACAACCGGATACGGTTGCCTACTCTTCCAGACCAGATCGGTCGCTACCTCTCCTGCTCCCCATACATACGATCCAGCGGTCAGTAACGCACAGAAATGGAGCAATCGATTCGCTTCTGCGCGCCTAAAGCCCACATATCAGGTTGAATCGTGCTCGCCCGTCGCCCACGCCTTCACCTATGCGGCGAGACGGAGTCGGCCAGGCTGGATCTGTGCCCGCAATGACGTCAAGAACGGTGCCGTGATGTGGTGTGCCCAAGCCAGAAACTCCTCGGCCAACCAACCCGACCACGCTGACTACCTCGGCAGCTAACTCCCGGTCATACGCAGCGACGCCCGAGTCCTTGTCGCCACGTCGGCCAGAGACCCATGCAGCCCTTGACTACCTCAGCGCGGAAGCGGGGCGAGCAAGCAAAGCCACACGGAAGGAGTGCACCCGAACCACCCGAGCGCTCTCCCGCATGGGGTGTCATTCCCGCCCTACAGGTGGGTGCCGTCTGGACGTGGTGGAGGTGAAGATCTTGGGTACATGCGAACGAAGTGCGAGGCGCCTAAACCTTGATGGTCCGCGCCTATTTCACCCCAATGCCCCCGTTGTCGATAAGGGTCGCCACTTCCCTTGCTAGGAGCTGCTTGACTTCGCGCTTCTGCGATCCAGCGTTGAGCACGGCAAAGAGGGTCCAGGCCCGACCGCGCCCTGCCGCCGAATCCTTTGCTCGTCTGGCTTGTGACGGCTGCAGACGCACGCTACGAAGCGTGGACGCGGAGTATCCCTTCACCTCAATCTCAAGTACGTGCTTATCGCTGGGGCGATAGGCAAGCAGGTCGAAACCACTCAACGGGATCCGATGGACGTTGCCCTCCAGAAGGTAGTATCCCTGCGTAGTTGCCCATTCGGCAGCGAGCTCTTCAGCTTCGCGCTCGTGCTCTCGGCGAAGGTCGTTCCGGAGGATCGCGTCGTACTGATACCTCAAGAACTGCCGGTTACCCGTAGATGTGGCGCGGAGCCGTGCTGCCAGTAGAGCAGTATCGGGCTCTGCAAGCGCCTCCGGAGGGATGCCACATACCGAGAGAAGGTCTACGGCGTCAGATAGTTCGACGTAAGAGAGAAAATGAGCGACTGGTCCCTGCCGATCGGGGCGCTGCAACGGCTTGGCGAAGCTATCTGAAATCAGTCTTTGCCTCGACTTCGCGATGGTCCGAGGCACCTCGTGATCGAACCTCGCTAGCGGCAAAAGGCAGAGGCAGCGTTCACGGCGCCGTGACGCGTGGTGGAACCAGGTCCTGGCCCAGCCGACCATACAGACACCAATCAAGCGGTTCCCTGACGCCGACGCACCCGTTCGCTGGCACACAACAAGATCCCCCACCGATGCGGCGAGAATCGAGGGCCGCGAGGCTGGTTTCGTTGTCGAATCGATCCACCACCCGTCACTAGGTGCGAGCTCGGGGTGACTCCACGGAAAGAGCGTCTCGTCTCCGATATCGGCAGCGTTGAACCCGGAATCACTAGCTGCTGGGTTGAACCTGACGAGCCACAAACGCCGTAAGACGTTGACGATTGACTGGCCCCCTACTGCATCGTCCACTGGTAGAGTTGGGCGCGGATACGGCTGGGCAGATCGGTCGTACCAGCCCGCTTGAGCGAAGCTGCCCTTGATCAACGAGTGCACGGAGTCGCGAAAGCTCTCGGGTGTAAGGAGTGACTGGAATGCGGGGATCACTCGATCGTCACCATCGTGGCTCTCCTCGCGGCTGAGTCCACTACAAGGTGCGGTCATCAGCCCCGCACCTTTGCGGGCTTGATGACCACCGGTCGAGGACTGTCGGTGCCATCATCCAGCGCCCGGACAACTTCGAGCGCGCCCGCATCGATGGAGAGCACTTTCACGCGTTTCCCGTTGAGGGATTCTGTTTTCGACTGAAGCACAACAGGGAATCCGTCGCGGTTCATACGCCGCTGGAACGGTCCCAGGACTCCAGCGAGATCCGCCGTTGAGATGCCCATTGCATCCGCAACGGCCGACGATTCGAGGCTGCTACCTCCAGAATCCACGAAGGCTCGTAGGAGGTTTCGCTCGGCAGGTCGGAGCTCTTCCCACCAGCAGTAGGGGACTTCTGGATCCAGATCTGCCCACCCGTCGCCGGTGAGATTCGTCGACTCGCCGGAATCGATCAGGTGCTGAGCCACAAGTTGGATCACGGCGGGCACAAGAGACTCAGGGACTGGAACACTTACATAGGTCTGCATAGAAACAATAGTAATGCCATGGTAATGCCCAAGGCAAGAGGGAGATAACAACGCTCCGAGCCTCTCCCGGGGAAACGGCTTCGAAGCTGGCAATGGACCGTGGGGTCACTTCTCCTACCAAGGGGCTGGCCGATCAACCGAGCGGAGGCCATGATGCGCATAAACAGCGGCGTACCGACTGCGCTCTCCACCGCCGGTCCCCCATCTGACCTGGGAACCTCCCCCTATGACTGGTAGTGCTTTGGGCTCTATGGACTTCGTGTCGCCGGCGGTGCCGTCATCGACTTCACGCTCCGCGGAGCCTGTGGGTCTCGTTGGGTGGACTCAATCACGCCAGTGAGGTAACGAACTAGCCCTCCCAGAGGACTTGACATGAGGAAACAAGCTATGTCGAAGACTGGGCTGTCTTCTTGCATGTGCTTCAGAATCTCAGTGAGAATCAGCCGGCTCCAGCTGACCGAGATGGCCAGTCCCCCGCTGCGTATACGAGATAATCCCGCAACACGCGCGAGCAGAGGAGGTTGTCATCGGGGTGGAGGAGCTTCGTGGGGCCGTGGACCTCGGAACCACTGCCTATCAGTACCTGAGTCCGGCGACGTTCTGAAGCCCGGCGACGGTCGGACTGAGCTCACCGAGATCGTTCGTGACCACGACGTCGCGTCGACTGACCTTGGCGTGAGCCATACAGGCCATCCACTCCGCTGTCTCAGGTGAGCGGAATCTGCAGAACTCAAACCACAATCCTCAGTACAGTTCCGTTGATTACGGATCGTGACGATCTAGATGTGCTCGAAGATGTGCGACTCGCAGTCTTTCAGTCGCTCGCCGATACCGGTCGGCTACCGACTGCCGACCTGCTCGCTGAGATTACTGGAAGTCCCTCACTGGCCGGCAGTTGCATCGACCGTCTCGCGGAACAACGGGCGTGGGCACTCGGGAACAACGGAGAGATCGTGCTCGCTCACCCGTTCGCGACGAGATCGTTCGGGTACAGCGTGATGAATACCCGCACGTTGTGGTGGGGAGGCTGCTGCTGGGATGCATTTGCCATCCCCCATCTTGTACCCAACTGCGGCCCCACCGTGATCGCCGGGCTATGTCCCGCCTGCGACCGTCCGCTGGTATGGCGGGTTGACACCTCAGAACCACCGACCGGCCCCGAGCGCGCCCACTTCCTGACCCCAACCACCCACATGTGAGACGACGTGATCCACACCTGCAGCAATCAGTTGCTCGTCTGCGACGACAGATGCATCGACTCCTGGCTCGACAGCACCGGCAACGATGAGGGATACCGGATGGATCTCTCAACTCTCTGGCGCTTCGCAGCACACTGGTACGACGGCAGACTTGAACGCGGCTACCAACGCCGAGAACCTGCCGACGCGATGGCGTACTTCTCAGAGGTGGGTCTGCACGGCCCATTCTGGGGTCTACCCGAGGAACCCTCCGGCTAACCAGCTACTCGGGTTGGAGGCGGGGCCTCTAGTCATCGAAGCAGCCACCATCGGACCATCAAATCGACCGTCTGCGCCGACGAGACACGGCGACAACAACAAATCCAGCAACGGTGAACGCAGCGCCAACCTGGACAAGGAGCAGTGATTGCATCCCTGTAACGGGCAACGCTTCGTCCGCTGCCGACGTGTCATCCTCGGGCGTTGGTGCAGCAGGTGTTTGCGCCATGGCGGGTTCAAGGGCCTGCGGCGATGAGGTCGGCGTTGGTACGGTAACCGTGGTCGGTGGTGCCGTCGTCGTAGTTGTCGGCGTTGTCGGAGCCGCTCTAACCCGTGCGACTACTTCTGTGCACGAGCGACCCCCATCGTCGTCAACGACACAAACCCCAACCGTGTAGGTGCCAGCGCTCGAGTACACGTGATCAACATCGAAGGTACCCGCACCCGGCACAGACACGCCGGGCACAATTTGAGACCTCGTGCCATCACCCCAGTCGAGTTGCACCACGTGGGTGTCGTCCACTCCCGCATCAGCCCACTCGCCGGGCAACGCCCACCGCTGTCCGACGGCCACTTCCCCAGAAGGAGTAACCGCAAGGGTGGGTGCAAGGTTTCGCACGGTGACCGTTGATCGGGCCTCGCTACAGCTACCGCGGTCATCGCACACCTTGGCCAACACCGATGCCAACCGGTTGTCGCCGTAGCGGTGCGTCGCAGTGCCTACACCGACCGAGCCACCGTCAGCCACGACCATTGGGCCGTTGTTCCCGTCGCCCCAGTCGATCGTTCCGGTATGGGTGTCGGTGGGATTCTCATCTTCAAACGCGACTTGGCGTTGAATCAGTTCTCCCTCGTTGATCGTGGCGTCATCTTCACCTGTTGATGTCAACGGGCCATTCGTCGTTGCCAACGTCACGAGTATTTCGTCGCAGCCCACGCCACCGTCATCGTCAGTGACACAAATCTTGACGGTCACTGGTCCGTCAATCGCATAGGTGTGGGCGGCGGCCACGACACCGCTGCCTTTGTCTTCGGACACTGCGGCCGGTTCAACCGTGGAGCCGTCCCCCCAGTCAACCGTCGCGGTGTGCGTGTCGACTATCCCCACATCTGAGAACACCGAATCGTCCAGCACCAAGGTCGGGCCAGCCGTGCGGTCGCGTCCCGCATCGACGACGGGAGCAACGTTGGTGACTTGCACTGTGCGATCCGCGCAGCCAGTGTCACCACCATTGTCGGTGACACACAACTTCGAGGGGTAACTTCCGTCGTCGACGTAACGATGCAACGCAGAAACCTGACCGAATCCATCGACCGTGGATATCACCTCGACCCGGTCATGTACTGAACCATCACCCCAATCGAACAGGCCCGAGTGGGTGTCGAGTTTGCCCGGGTCGATGAAGTTCCCGTCGAATGCTGTAGTTGTGCCTTCAGGCGCCGAGATGGCGGTTTGAGCGAAGTTCCGGTAGCGCACCATCTCCTGGGAATAGTTGTAGAAGCCGAAGCGGGCATCGGCGGGGAACGTTCCGGTCACATCCAGCTCGAGCACGTCGTTCACCCAGACCTGCAAGCGGTCACCGGTGTAGCGGAACCGCATGCGATAGACGGTGTTCTCAACCCAGCCCACGTCGCCCAGCGTCGCGCCACGCTGCAACTCATCCCATGTTCCCGTTCCTCCGGTTGCATCAGTGTGCGCCCACGGATCGTTGTTCGTCCCGTGCACTTCTGACACCGCCAAACCCCGAGGTGCAGCCCCCTGAGTGCCCTGCTTCCAATCGATGACCAGGAAGTGCGCGTCCGGGTTCGTGTACATGTCCGGTGCACCACCGATCACGAAACCAATGAAGTCATCATCGCTGAAACTCTCGACCGACAACTCCACGGTCGCTTCGGAGTTCAGGTAACTGTTCGGCGATAGGAACACACTCGGGTCCGAGTTCAGAACTTGAAGTACCGAATCACGCGAGTCGGAGACCTGCCAATCCGCGTCGGATTGACCCCGCGGTACCGGATCCTCGACCGCTTCCCACGTGGTCAGGTCGATGAAGTTGACCTTGGGTCCTTGATTGGCGATGACCACCTGCTGATAGGTGCATCCCCACGGACTGGTCGCATACCTGCCGCACAGCTCAACCGAATACACGCCGTCGTCCATGTAGGAATGACTGACCGGGTTGGAGTTGTACTGGGAACGAGTGACCGATTGCGTAACCACCGGAGTTCCGTCACCCCAGTTGATCCTGCGCTGCACATTTCCAGAGCCACTGGCATCAATTGTGCCTGCTGCTTCCACCAGGCCACCTTCGAGGCCGTCTGCCCCGGCCGGAGGTGGTTCCGCGCTGCCCACCAGGTCAGGTTGCACATCGAGGGTGATCGCCGGCGTCGGTGTACCGTCTGTGGTCGACGCGTTGCAGTCGTCGTCGACACCGTTCACGATGTCGGGCATGCCCGGATTGATCGTGTTGTCGGCATCGTTGCAGTCGAGTGGCAAGGGCCAACCGTCACCGTCGCTGTCGGCTCCGGAAACCTTCACCCACCAAGATGTCGAAGTGGCATGGCCAGAATCGTCGGTGACGATGGCCATGATGAGGCGTCCACCAATGTCAGCCGGTTCGGTCACCAAATCGAAACTTGTTCCCGTCGCCACCTGGGTGCCGTTGTCCCACCAGGTCGTCGTCACCGCGCCGCCGCCGGGGTCAGTCGGATTCACAGCGAAGTGTTGGCTGTTGCCCCCAACCAGATCGATCACCGAGGCCGCTGGTGTGCGTGTGCCCACCGTCGGCGTCGAGTCCGTCGCGGTGTTGGTGAAGGGTGCTGTGGCAACATCGGCAATGCCGTCGATTCCGGTTACCTTCACCGAAACCAACTCTGGCGTGGCATCAGTCGGGGTGAACGAGGGGGTCGCACCCGTGGCGTCATCGAACGCTGCGTCGCCATCGAGATCCCATGCGTAGCTCAGCGTTCCCGTTCCAGTCGAGGTGCTTGCGTCCAGCGTCAGCGGCGTTCCCGTTGTTCCCACATAGGGGCCGCCAGCATTAGCGGTCACGAAATCGTCAGACATGAGCGGATCGTCGTTGAGCTGAGTGATCGCCGTGTCGAGCGAATCGATGAGTGCCCGAAGTTGGGCCTGCAGCGCCGGGGTTTGTGCCGCGATCTCATCGAGGTTCGCTGCGGTTCCCGCTTTGGCGATGCCAGCCAGTCGGAGATTGTCAACCGTACGCAATCCGGTCTGCTGGTCTTCAGGAGTGATGCCCAATGCTGCGGCTTTGGTACGAAAATCCTGAGGTATGCCGTTTGATCGCGCGTCGACCAACATGTTGCCGATCGTCGAGGACACCAGGTCGAACTCGTCTGGCTCGGAGCGAACTGCCTCTGCCGCTGTACTTGCCGCGGCCGCAGTGCGCGGTAAGTGATCGATGAGCGCTTGCGCGTAGCGCTGCGCGGCCCTGGCCTGCTGACGGGCCCACACACCGTTACGGTCAGCTGCGGCACCCTGATACTTCTCGATAGCATCGAGCAGGCCTTTCGTGAGCACACCTTCAACACCGGATTGCTCGCCAAGTTCGACTTGGGCGCGCAGCATAGGGTCGGTGTCGAAGGATTCGAGGACATCGACCGAGCCGGGCGCCACTGGTTGGTCGTAGTTGTAATTCGGTGGGTCGGCGGCAATCCCTCCCCAGTGACGCTGCGTGCTGATGAGCAGGTCCTGCGCGACGGCCTTGGGGTCAGGGAAGTCATTTGCTTTGGCAACAACGTTCTGCACCATGAAGATCAACATTTCGATGCCATCGGTCATTGCCCCGTACAACTCCCACGCATTGGCAATAAACACCATGCCAGCAAACGTGTACTGGGCTTCTTTCCAGTTGCCGGCGCGTTGCGCCGCATCGGCCTTGATCGCACCGATGTCGATCGGCGGGACCAACACGTCCGAAGTAACCCGGAACGCGTTCGGGATGAACGTGTCGAAGGCAGGATCGAACACTTTGTCCTGACAGTTGTCGATGACCACGCCATAGCGGCCCGGACCGATGCTCCCTCCCGGGGAGGTGTAGCCGATGACCTCGTCGATGAATCCACCGCCTCCCTGACCGAAGACCACGTTTGGCGAACCCGACACATCGGACAAGGCCGCCCCGGTTGATCCTGACCAGGTGCTCGGAACGACATACAGGTCAGAAACGGCGTAGATCCAGTCGTCAACGGGTGTTCCGGAACCGACTTTCGGGCATCCACGGACGAAATCGGTCATGCCAACCGCAACAATCACAGCCTCGCTCGCGCCGTAGACCGGTTTGGACATACCAACATCTGCCGCTTGGGCAGGTTTGGCGTCACGAATAGAACCAACCGTGACTGAACTGACGGTCAAGACCACAAAGACAACTGCCAGACGCCAGATTCGCGAGCTCTTAGTCCCTCTCATGGTGCCCACGGTAGAACTCTGAGTGCGATTGTCAAGCGGGAACGGGGTAGCGAACAGCCCGATACATGGGTGCTTTAGCTTGGATCCACCGTTATCGCGGCAGCCGTCTGGTCAGGTTGGCCAAACCACCACCCGCTGAGAAGGAAGCGAATTACTACGCTTCACAACAAGCCAGGACAACCCAGTCCCGGCATAACCCACACCCTGCACCAAACCCCGAGCGATTCAACCGAGAATCCGGATCCACGACCTGAGACATACCCACGCCACGATCATGCTCAAGAAGGACGTCCCCGTGAAAGTCGTCAGTGAACGCCTCGGCCACAGCAGCCCCCCC
>JAGQSI010000439.1 GCA_020439605.1 Acidimicrobiales bacterium
GGTGACAAACAGACACATGGTGATTGACAGCGGATCAGCCAAGAAACCGAAGTTGACCTCGAAACCACCAACTGGCAACCAACTGAACAGGGTCTGGGTATAGGCACGGTCGTGGGCGGTTTCGCCACGCAGAGCTAGGAATACCGCGACTGTTGAGAGGAACGAGCCCCCTACCGCGAGGGTTGCTAGCCACCCGGCCAACGGTTCGCCCAGACGCTTACCGAAGAAGACCAGGAATAAGAAGCCGGCAAATGGCAGCGCCGGTATGAGCCAGAGGATGTCTTGCACTGTTGCTCCCTCAGCCCTTCAAGACCGACAGGTCATCAGCGGTGGCACCTTGGCGCCGCCGGAAGATGGAAACGATGATGCCAAGTCCTACAACTACCTCGGCAGCAGCAACCACCAGGACGAAGAACACAGCTACCTGTCCTCCAAGGTCACCGAGGTCGTTGGCCAAAGTGACGAAGGAAAGGTTGACGGCATTGAGCATCAACTCAACACACATGAACATGATCAGTGCGTTACGGCGCACGAGCAGCCCTGCGGCACCCATGGCAAACATCGCTGCACTCAAAATCAGGTAGGGCAAGGCCCCGACGGTGGCGACAATCACGAGGCAACCTCCGGCTCGGGGATCTCATCGCCGGGATGATCACCGTCAATGAAGGCTTCTCGACGATGCCTGGCGAGCGACACAGCACCCACAACACCGATCACAAGCAGAATGGACGTGATCTCGAATGCCCAGAGATAGTCCGTGAAGATGAGCTCTCCGAGTTGACGCACATTTGCGATATTCGGATCTGCTGGTGCGTTCGCTTCGGGTTTACCGGTTATGCGCCCAACCCACAGCACCGCAGCCAGACCCAAGAACAAGGCCCCTCCGGCTACGACTGCTGCGAGGCGATGTCCACCTAGTGGCTCGAGTTCGAGGTCATCATTTCGATCCACACCCAAAAGCATGATCACGAACAAGAACATGACGACGATGGCGCCCGCATAGACGATCACCTGAACGGCTGCGAGAAACTCAGCGTTTTGGGCCACAAACAGTACGGCTACACCAAAGAGAGTCCCAACGAGGCTCAACGCTGCGTGGACAGGGTTACGAGCCGAAATGACTCCTGTTGCGCCCGCAAGACAGATCGAAGCACCCAGGACGAAGACAATCCACTCAACCATCAGTGACCTCCACCGTGATTGTGCGAAGCGTTCTTCTTTGAAGGCTCAACCTTTCGGGTCTGGCCTTGTTCTGGTTCCTTGACGCCGAAGCCGAGTTCACCGGTCCATCCAACCTTGCCGACGTATTCGGCACTTCCACCCGGTGCGGTAGCGCGCACCCATGCCGATGAATTGCGCGCCACATCGGCAAGATCTGTCCAGTCCTCCCATGGGAGTTGTTTGGGAAGACCATCGTCGCCAACCACGAGCTCCTCTTTTGTGTAGATGGCGTCTTTACGGTTCGTAAACGAGAACTCGAAGAGCTTGCTCTCCGTGATG
>JAGQSI010000440.1 GCA_020439605.1 Acidimicrobiales bacterium
GATTGCGCCATCGTCTGTGCGCGACTTCTGCCCAATGGCAAACAACACTGCGCTTCGCACAACCCGGTATGCCTCAGCAACATGGGACCTCGGTTGGGTGGCCACCACAACTTCAGCGTCGTGTTGGGCTTTGCGGGACAACTCTGGGATCTCAGCCACCACTGGCAACCCGGTCACGTCTTCCACCACGTCCGACTGTTCTGTCTCGGTGGGGGTAACCACTGGACGCCCGGTCACATAGTCTGCGCCGTCTCGGATCTGTCGGCGAAGATCGTCGTAGTCATATTTGGTGATCACCAGAGCACGTGCTGGTTCCAGTGTTACGAAGTCTGCTTTTGTGGCAGGTTTCTGCTCCAGACGGGCGAGTTATTCGTAGGTGGTGGAGTAAACCGTGGTGAGCGAAGAGAGTTGGGCCTGTAGCTGGGCGAGATCGGCTGGTTCTTCGCTGATGCGCTCATCGAGCTCTGTGATTTGGAGATCCAGCGCCGCTAGCCGCTCCATTATTTCTGCACGTTGTTCCTCGGTGCCGGTGCTGCTTTGGCTTCTCGCTTCGAGAATCAGGTTCACGGCGGTGGTGTCTGCGAGCTTCACCACAAGGTCTGGGTCCTTGCCAACAGCCACAACTTCGACCGAGCCAACTTCTTCACGAGGGAACCCGATCACCGAATCCTGAACGTCTCGGGCCTTCATCTTGAGCTGTTCTGCCACCCGTTTTGGCACGACTCCGGCGTTGGCGAGATAGGCGGTTTGGATCAGGTCTGGGCCCTCAGCGGTGGTTCCTTCGGACACATTTGTGCCTTTTACCGTCAAAATGTGTGCCGCTTTGTAATAGGCAACTACGTCCTTGGACACCCCGACCTTGTTGAGCTCTGTTGTGCCGCTCTACGCAGTAACAAAGCCGAAAACCGATCCCAGAACCGCAGGAACCAACACCAGATACCAGCGACGCCGAAACGCCATCCCGTAAGAACGCAGCTTCTCTCGCGAGACAAGAGGGTTCGGCTGACCTGAGGCTGGGTTGTCTACTCGCATGGCTCCGCTAAGTATTGAGGTCTGGCCGACTGGCCATGCTAGCTGTTGTGAGCGGCGATCTTGGAAGCGGCCGGTACCGCTGCACGGATCTGTTTGGCCACCGGGCCGGGGCCTTTGCCCGCCAGATGGGCAAGCAGAGAAATCCCCACTCGGAGATCTGTGGCGATGCTGGCGTTGCGCACATACCAAGCGTCGATAGCGAGCTTCACCGGCAGAACCTCATCTCGATAAGCGGTACCGGTCTGATCTTTTGTGATCACGTCTAGTTCCCACTCCCCCACCACAAGTTGAGTTGGCCCCGCAATTCCCGGTGCAGCGGCGAGGACCTGTCGCCACTGCTCGCTGGTTTGGTCCACATAGTCCGGTGCTTCCGGGCGTGGGCCAAGCAAAGTCATTTCGCCTCGAACCACATTCCAGAGCTGCGGGATCTCGTCTAGGTGA
>JAGQSI010000441.1 GCA_020439605.1 Acidimicrobiales bacterium
GTTGGTCGATGAAGTCTGCAAGCTCGGCAAACTCGACGATGTCGTCGAAGATCTGGTCTATCTGGCGTTTGGAGAACCCAAGAATCGAGCCGTTCAGATAGATGTTCTCGCGGCCGGTGAGGTCTGGGTGAAAACCTGCCCCGAGCTCGAGCAAAGCTGCGAGACGACCTCTAGTGGCAACCCGCCCCGATGATGGTCGCAGTGTCCCGGCGATGCATTTGAGCATCGTTGATTTACCGGAACCGTTGTGGCCGAGAATCGCGAAGGTTTCACCCTGTTGGACCTCAAAAGACACGTCGTCGAGCGCCTTGAAGACGATGTGGGGATTACGCCCGGCGCGGATGAGCCGCTCCTTGGCCGACTGCCCACCTTCTTGGTACACCTTGAACGACTTGGTGACGTTGGATACCTCAATGGCTGGAACGCTCATCAGATCTCCTCGGCAAAGTTGTCTTCGAGGCGACTGAACAGAGCCAGAGCGCCGTAGAGCAGCACCAGCGACACACCAAGTGCGATACCGAGGTGGGTCAGGTACCAACTCATGTGGTGAGGTGGAAGCACCGCTGCTTCGTGAGGATCGGACCAGTCCGGGTTGTAGAGCATTCGCTGAAACGACACGACCACTGTGATCATCGGATTCAGATGCAGCAGCCATTCGTAGCTTGCACCCCAACGCTGCTCGATCTTCGTCACGATCTGGCCATAGGGGTAAGCAATGGCCGACAGCCAGAACCAAGCCAGCATTGCCACCTCTAGGAGATGCTGGGTGTCTCGCAGATAGACGTTCACTGCCGAAAGCCCGATAGCTAACGCAGTACATAGCGTGAGCGTGACCAAGAAGGCCAGTGCCAGCACCGGGAGGTATTCAAGATCGGGTGGACGCCTAAACGCCAACATGGCTGCCAGAAGGACCAAGCCTTGAAGCGCGAAGTGCACCATTGCGGAAAAGACCGACGCGAGCACGAGGGACTCGCGCGGGAACCAGACTTTGGTGACGAGTTGGGCATTGGAAGTGATTGCGATCGTGCCAGCGCTGAGCCCGGTGCTGAAGAGGTTCCAAGCCAAGAGTCCCGACAAGAACAAGATGCCGTAGTAGGGCACTGGTACATCGCTGATGATGTTGAACACGATCGAGAAGACCACGAGATACATCAGCGGATTCAACAAGGACCAGAAGAATCCCAGGATGCTGTTCTTGTACTTGACCTTGAGCTCTTTACGGGTCAGGTTACCGATGAGCTCGCGGTACTGCCAGAGATGCTTGATCCGTTCAATGGGAGATGGGCGCTTACTCACCTCAAGAGCAGGCGAAAGTTGCACCCGGTCAGGTACTAGTGCTTCATGGTGAGCAGCGGGGGAGTCAGCGTCGGTCGGCACGAATTGAACAGGTTAGTTCCAGGTGCGCGAACCAACAGTGTCGTTGATCGATCTAGCTAGTTGCTGACCAAGAATCGGCCAGTCATAGGCGC
>JAGQSI010000442.1 GCA_020439605.1 Acidimicrobiales bacterium
TCCAGCCCCACAGATGCGTTCCGCCTAGATGGCAAGGTTGCCGTGGTCACTGGGGCTTCATCGGGCCTGGGGAGGCGGTTTGTGAAGGTTCTCCATGACTCTGGCGCCACGATTGTCATGGCCGCGCGAAGAGAGGACCGCTTGGCCGAGTTGGCCGACACACTTGGCGAACGCGCCCACCCAGTTCCTACCGACGTCACCTCAGATCATCAGCGAATCCGCCTGATCGAAGCCGCCACGATGATCGGAAACGGCCGCCTCGACATACTCGTGAACAACGCCGGGGTCTCCACCATCGTCAATGCCGAGGACGAAACACCTGAGGCATGGCAGCGTTCTTTGGACGTCAACCTCACTGCGCCGTTCAGGCTTGCGCAGCTCGCGTTCGAACCGATGGCCAGTACTGGCGGTGGATCAATCATCAACATCGCGTCGGTTCTCGGACTAGTTGCTGGGACTCCTATCAAACAGGCCGGCTACTGCGCCTCGAAGGGCGGACTGGTCAACCTGACAAGAGAGTTGGGCGCACAGTGGGCTCGAAAAGGGGTTCGGGTGAACGCCATCGCTCCTGGCTGGTTCCACAGCGAGATGACAGAGGAAATGTGGGGTGATGAATCATCCGAAGCCTTCGTTAAGCGAGGGACGCCAATCGGCCGTGAAGGCGCAGACCACGAGCTAGATGGCGCGTTGATGTTTCTGGCATCGGATGCGAGCAGCTACGTGGTGGGCCAAACCATCACGGTTGACGGTGGTTGGACGATCACCTGAGCTAAAGCCGGTTGTCCAACAGGTCCAGCACGGCATCGGCGAAACGTTGAGGAGACTCGACCATCGGGTAATGCCCCACGCCGGCCAGAGTGACCAGGCCAGCATCTGGGCGCTGCTTGAGAAACCGATCGGCCATGGCGAAAACAGCAACCGGGTCCTGATCTCCCCACACCAGCCCGACCGGCGAGGGGTGTTGTTCGATTGCTCCGGTGAAGCGACGTTCCTCCACCCGCCGGTCCGCGATGTAGCGAATCGTTCTGGGCAACATCGCCAGCCCATCTCGCTGCCGGGCAAGCGCAACGGTGATATCGATATCCATCTCGCCGTCGTCGGAGAGAACAGTGATGGGCGAAAAGGTGCCAGCCACTCCCCCACGAAACGATGCACCGCCGTCAGCACCTACCAGCGGTTCACAAGCATCTGGCAAGCTGAGCAACATCTGTTGACCCAAAGTGAGCTGGGCCATGTCGATGTAGATGGATCCGTTGGTTACGACTCTCTTTCGCACTTTCAGAGAACAGGTGCCGTCAAGCATTCGGGCCAACAGTTCACCGCCGATGGTGTCTCCCATGTCGTGGGTCAGAAGGTCCACTTCAGATAGGCCCAGGTGGCGAACCACAGCCTCAACGTCATCGCAGTATCCCCGGATCGAGTAGCGATGATCGGGTTTGTCGGACAGCC
>JAGQSI010000443.1 GCA_020439605.1 Acidimicrobiales bacterium
CTGCAAGTGGTCGCCCTGGAACGGACACGGCATTCGACCCGGGACAGATGAAGATCGGGCGTCGCCTGGCCATCAAGATCTTGAACGCGTCCAAATTCGCACTCGGGACCGGGGAGCCCTCGCAAGACGCTCAGATCACAGACTTCCTGGATCTGGCCATGCTCGTCGAACTTGCCGCCTTGGTAGACGACGCAACCCGAGCCTTTGACGGATTCGACTATGCACGGGCGCTGCAACGCACTGAAGAATTCTTCTGGCGTTTCTGCGACGACTATCTGGAGTTGGTGAAGGCCCGCGCTTATGGGGAGGGATCGGGAGCTGACTCTGCGCGCCTCGCACTGCGCACCGCTCTAGACACGATGCTCGCCCTGTTTGCGCCGTTCCTGCCTTATGTGACCGAGGAAGTTTGGTCCTGGTATCAGCAGGGGTCGCTTCACCGTAGCGCTTGGCCACAAAGCGCCAGTCTGCGCTCGCTTGCGGCAGATATGACCAGCGCAGACGGAGTCCCATCCTGCTTGGCGGTCACCGCTGAGGTTCTGGGCAAGGTCCGCAAGGCCAAGTCAGATGCCAAGGTCTCCCAACGTGCCGTTGTCGAAACCCTCAAGGTCACCGACACCGCAGATCGTATTTCTGCGCTTAACGCCGCGGTCCATGACCTGAACGCAGCAGGCTCGGTTACCAGTTTGCAACTTGTCGTGGCGGAGCCAGGGGTAGAGCCATCGGTGGAAGTCATCCTGGCCCCCCAACAAGACGAGTGAGTCCATCGTCTCAGGACGAGATCCGCCGCCGCCATGACCAGGCGGTCGCTGTGGGGTTATCGAGCTACCTGGACCCGGCGACGGGCCTTAGTGTTCTCACAGCCAAGTACCTACGAGATCGTGGATACTGCTGCAACTCGGGGTGTCGTCATTGTCCGTGGAAGGACGACACCTCAAACGAGTGAAGCCACCCCGCTGCCGGTGCCGATAGCGATCGCGAGCGCGATACCTACGATGAGGCCCACGAGGATCGGGACAAGAACCCAGGAGTCCCCACCCGAGCCGTGATCATCGTGGCCATGCGCGTCGTGGCCGTGGTCGTCATGGCCGTCGTGGCCATGCGAGTCGTGAGCGTGATCGTCGTGGCCGTGTGCGTCGTGAGCGTGATCGTCGTGGGAGTCATTTGCGGCCATGGGTTAAAGCATTACTCATGGCATCTGCCCGGCGCCATCCCAGAGTTGCCACGACGCAGTCCAGCGACATGGTCCCAGCTACCCGGATTCAACGTTGAGGCGGATTCTGCCCCTGACGAACAAACGTTGACGGTGGAAGCTCAATATCTGATTCCGCCAAGGCCTCAGCAATCTTCACCCGCAACAACCGGCTCACGCGCCACTGCGCACCGGGGTTGGTCTTGCCTTGGACTCGAATGGTGGCTGCATCCGGTCCCAGATACTCGATGCCAA
>JAGQSI010000444.1 GCA_020439605.1 Acidimicrobiales bacterium
TGTGGCTGCTTCGCGCACAGCGGAGTGAGCGGAGCCCGAGAAGATCAGGGTTGCGCGCGGGCCCTCGGTATCGGGAGCATTTGCCCAGCGATAGAGCCCCGAGACGATTCCCTCCACTACCTGTGGGTCATCGGGCAGCGGCGGCATGAGGTAGTTCTCGTTGTAGAGAGCCAGGTAATAGAAGACATCCTCTGGGTTGGGGCCATACATCCGATGGATGCCATGGCGGATGATCTCAGCGGTTTCATAGGCAAACGCTGGGTCATAGGCCTGACATGCAGGAACCGTGGACGCCAGAACCAAGCTGTGGCCGTCCTGGTGCTGGAGACCTTCGCCCATGAGCGTGGTTCTCCCAGCGGTTGCACCGAGCAGAAAGCCCTTGGCCCGAGCATCTGCTGCTGCCCAGATGAGATCGCCCACGCGTTGGAAACCAAACATCGAGTAGAAGGTGAAGAAGGGCACCATAGGGACGCCACGCGTTGCGTAACTAGTGGCGGCTGCAGTCCATGAGGCCATGGCGCCGGCTTCGGTGATGCCTTCCTCCAGAAGCTGGCCGTCCTTGGATTCGTGATAGCTGAGCAGCAGATGGTGATCCACCGGTTCATACTTCTGTCCTGCGGGGGCATAGATACCGAACTCCTTGAACAGTGAATCCATGCCGAAGGTTCTCGCTTCATCGGGGATGATTGGAACCACTCGTGGGCCGAACTTGTCGTCGCGGGCAAAGGCGCGCAGCATGCGGGTAAATGCTGTTGTGGTGGAGGCGGGCACCTTCTTCGAACCGGCGCGAAACTCCTCGAACACGGACTCGTTTGGCAAGGTGAGCGGGCGGCGGTTCTGGACCTGCCGGCGTGGCAGTGACCCTCCAAGTCCGCGACGTTTCGCCATCATGTAGTGATGGGCGGGTGAGCCTGCCGGTGGGCGGTAATAGGGGGCTTCGACGCCGTCGGCGAGGCTGTCCTCGGGGATCTCGGATTCGAGGTGTAGTCGTATCCGAAGGTCACGCAACTGCTTGTTCGAGAGCTTCTTGATCTGATGGGTGGAGTTGCGGCCTTCAACATCTGCGCCGAGGGTCCAACCCTTGACGGTCTTGGCCAAGATGACCGTTGGTGCGTTGGTCTGCTCGGTAGCGGCCTTGTAAGCGGCGTAGAGCTTGCGGGCATCGTGGCCACCTCTTGGAAGCCAGCGAAGCTGATCATCGCCCATGTGCTCAACCATCTCGCGAAGGCGAGGATCGGGGCCAAAGAAGTGCTCTCGGGCATATGCGCCGTCTTCAACGGTGAAGCGTTGGAACTGACCGTCCACGGTCTCGTTCATCTTCTTGAGCAGCACGCCTTCGGAATCGGCTTCGATCAACTCGTCCCAGCCCGAACCCCAGATGACTTTGATGACGTTCCAGCCGGCGCCACGAAAGATTCCTTCGAGTTCCTGGAT
>JAGQSI010000445.1 GCA_020439605.1 Acidimicrobiales bacterium
CAGCTTTGCGAGTTGCGCCGCGGCGGTAGCCATCCACACAACACCGAGCGAGGCGCCAAGCACCTGCTCAACCCTGCGGCCCTTGACGCCAAGCAGAATCACGATGGACAACACGCCGGCCTCGGTGCTTGCTCTCATGAATGCTGTGGCACCGGACCACAGATAGGCGTTGAGCACAACAACCACCGCCACAGCTCCACACCATGCGGCCTTCTCGGCGATCGTGGCGCCAGAGCCCCGTCCGAAGTAGCCCGTAGCGCCTATCAAGCCAATCACAAGGATCGAGGAGACGAGCCTCAACGCTTCGGCACTGGTGGTTGGCAACGCAGTGGTGGACCACAGTTCCACCAGGCCCCCGAGCGGCGACGACAGGTTTGATCCACTCGATGAGCTGAACGGCAGTTCGCCGAAGCGTTGGTATTGGAGGAGTTGCCATCCGCCAAACACCGCGGCCGGTATCAGCCCTGTGATCAAGGATGGGTGCCATCGTCGTTTCCTCAGAGTCAGCCACAGCCCTGAGGCCACAAACCCGAACACGACCACTGCGGTGGTGTCTCGAGTGATGACCGCAGCGCTCAGAAGCAGTGCGGCCAGGCCCCATTTCCTCTGGCGTGCCACAACCAAGGTCCACAACAACAGTGCGCTTGCCATCAGCTCGGATGTGTCCATCGTGAGCGAATACGCAAACCCGGGCCACAAGATGAACAGAGTCCCCCAGATCCGTCGGCGTCCCGATGACCTAGCGAGCGCCCCACCAGCCACACCCAGAGCAAAAGCAGCTCCAAGGTTGATGACCACCAGCGCCACCGGCACGAGGTCCGGGTTGCCAGCGCTTAGTACCCAAGCCAGCGCCCCGTATCCCCATCGCGCGTTTCGCAACGCTGGCAGGTCATTGGTTACGCCTGCCACGCTCTCATCGCCAGACCAGGGGCTCACCCCGAGGCGGTAGAAGAACTGACCGTCAAATCCCTGATCTGGTTCCTGAACAGTCAGGGACTCAGGCGCACGCGCCGGGTCCGTCCACGGTGGAGCAGCGTGAACCAGTATCGACACATCGCCACCGGCGCGAACTAAGGCAAGAGCAACCAGGACCACCGCAATGGCCAAGGAGGCAAGGCCCGGGGCCCACCAGTGATCGGTGAATTTATCGGTGAATCTGTCGGTGACTTTGGTCGCAACCATCGCGTGGCCATCCTGCCCCATAGGATCACCTCTTGATGAACTTCGACTTCACTGATGAGCAAGAACAGTTTCGCATGGTTGTTCGCGATTTTGCCCAGGCACAGATTGCACCTCACGCCGAGGCATGGGACCGAGACCATGAATTCCCGACCCAGACCGTGTTGGACATGGGGCAGTTGGGCCTGTTCGGTTTGCCGTTCCCCGCTGAATACGGCGGCTCGGAATCTGACTTCACGACGCTGTG
>JAGQSI010000446.1 GCA_020439605.1 Acidimicrobiales bacterium
TGCGGGGTTGATCGTCGCCGAAAGGCGCAATGGCTTCGGCCCAGCCTTGAGGCTTCTTGCCGAAACGTTTGGCCAACAGAGCCACGAAGATCTTGGACTTCTCCTCACCGAACCCGGGCAGCGCACTGACCCGGGCGTAGAGTTCTTCGCCGCTTCTGGCCCGGAACCAGATCTTGGACGCATCGCCTTTGTAGTGGTCCACGATATGGACACATACTGCGTGGGCCCGTCGAGCCATGGCGGCGGGGTAACGGTGAAGCGCCGGCTTCTCGCAGAACACCTCTACGAGTTCCTCGGGGTCCATGGCGGCGATGTCTGCTGCGTTGAAACGCTCGCCGAGCCGTTCGCTGAGGGTGTAGGGCGCCCGAAAGGCCCATTCCATCGGGACCTGCTGGTCGAGCAGCATTCCGAGTACGAGAGCTAGCGGGTTCTCGACCAGGAACCTATTGGCGTCATCGTCGTTTGTGATCGGGAACGAAACCATCTGGTCAGGGTAGCGATCGGCGGTGTCAGTTATGCCAAGGGACGATGGCTTCTGGGTCTATCGAGTAGTGGGATATGGCTTCGTCAACAACCGCTGGGGTAATCGATCCCTGTTGGGCCAGTGAGCTCAAAGTGGCAACCACGACATGGGCTGCATCCACTTCGAAGTAGCGCCGGAGCGCTTCGCGGGTGTCGGATCTCCCGAAGCCGTCGGTTCCCAGAGACGTGTATGAACGGCCCTGGGGGATCCACCTTGAGATCTGATCGGGCACCGTTTTCATGAAGTCCGTGGTTGCAATGATCGGACCTTGCGAGCGTTCTAGCAGGTCTGTGACTCTCGCCTTTCGAGGCTCGCTGGTTGGATGTAGGCGATTCCATCGTTCAGCTTCTAGCGCGTTCTCCCGCAGTGCCTTGTAGGACGTGGCGCTCCACAGTTCTGCGGCTACACCCCAGCGTTCAGCTAGTTCTGTGGCTGCGTGGCGAACGGCTCCTTGGGAAGATCCGGAGAACAACAACGTGGCTCGGGGACCGTCGAGACGAGGTGCCTCGGCCCAGCGATAGAGCCCGGCGATAATGCCCTCGACTACATCTGGACCATCGGGCAGAGACGGCATCAGGTAGTTCTCGTTGTATAGAGCCAGGTAGTAGAAGACGTCTTGCGGGTTGGGTCCATACATGCGGTGGATCCCGTGGCGAATGATCTCGGCGGTTTCATAGGCAAAGGCCGGGTCATAGGCCTGACACGCGGGAACAGTTGAGGCGTGAAGGAGGCTGTGGCCGTCTTGATGTTGGAGACCTTCACCCATGAGAGTCGTTCGTCCCGCGGTAGCTCCGAGCAGAAAACCGCGAGCTCGGGCGTCTGCGGAGATGATTATTGATATCCATTATTTAATG
>JAGQSI010000447.1 GCA_020439605.1 Acidimicrobiales bacterium
GGTGCCGGTCAACGAGAGACGGGTCTTGACCGGGTAACGAGACAGCTCGGCTCGGATCTCATCCATCGGGCGGTTCAGATCTATGCGCACAACGTCTCCACCGAGATCTGAGCTGGTGACCTCGGGCAGGAACTGGGCTGGGTGACGCTCGAGATCTTCGAGGAAGACCCCATCCGCTGTGATCTTGGCGAGCGCCTGACGGTCAGCGGAACAAGAGACCGCAATGGCAACCGGGCATGATGCACCGTGACGGGGAAGGCGGACCACCCGCACGTCATGACAGAAGTATTTGCCACCAAACTGGGCGCCAATGCCGAAGTCCTGAGTCAGCTTGAGAACCTCGGCCTCCATCTCAAGATCGCGGAAACCATGGCCGGCGATAGAGCCCTCGGTGGGAAGAGAATCCAGGTAGCGGGTAGAGGCGAGCTTCGCTGTTTCGAGAGCAAACTCGGCGGAGGTGCCGCCGATGACAACACCAAGGTGGTAGGGCGGGCAGGCCGAGGTGCCGAGCAGCCGAAGCTTGTCGTTCAAGAAGGCCTTGAGACTCTTGGGGTTGAGCACAGCCTTGGTTTCTTGGAAGAGATAGCTCTTGTTGGCCGAGCCGCCGCCCTTGGCCATGAACATGAACTTGTAGGCATCACCGTCGACAGCGGAGATCTTGATCTCAGCAGGGAGATTCGTGCCGGTGTTCTTCTCCTCCCACAAAGTGAGCGGGGCCATTTGCGAATAGCGAAGGTTGTCACGTTGATATGTGTCGAAGATGCCACGGGCGAGAGCGGCTTCATCGGCGCCGTCGGTGAGCACGAGGCCGCCACGCTTGCCCTTGACGATCGCAGTGCCGGTGTCCTGGCACATCGGGAGGACACCGCCGGCCGAAATGTTGGCGTTCTTTAGTAGATCCAATGCCACGAAACGATCGTTGGCGGAAGCCTCGGGGTCATCGAGAATCCGGCGCAGTTGGGCAAGGTGGCCGGTGCGCAAGAAGTGGGCGATGTCGTGCATTGCCTCTGCCGCTAGCGCCCTGAGCGTCTCAGGTTCCACGGTGAGGAAAGTGCGCCCGGCAGCCTCAACCGTGCCGACTCCGCCGATATCGAGCTTGCGGTAGGTGGTGGTGTCTGGCCCTAGGGGTAAAAGCTCAGTGAACGAGAAATCAGTCATCACCCCTAACGCTAGGCCGTGAACATGGGGTACAACATCTCCATGGCTGCATCTGAGGGTTTCCGCATCGAACACGACTCGATGGGTGAGGTGGCGGTCCCCGCCAACGCGCTGTGGGGCGCTCAAACTCAACGGGCCATCGAGAACTTCCCGATCTCTGGACGGCCAATGGATCGCAGGCTGATTCGGGCGTTAGGCCTG
>JAGQSI010000448.1 GCA_020439605.1 Acidimicrobiales bacterium
TACCTCGGACCGTTCAGCTCAACCAACGCCGCAAGAAAAGTGATTGAGGCACTGCAAGCTGCTGCCCCACTCAACCGCTTGTCAACAGACCCGGAAGAACAGGCGAAGCTCATCGAGCGGGGCCTCACCACAGAACCATCGGTTCTTTTGCAGGCGATCGAATCCAAGATGCATGCGCTTGCCGCTCAAGAAATGTTTGAGCAGGCCGCCGATATGAGAGACCGCGGAGAGGCCCTTTCCAACGCCATCAAGCGTCAACGCAGATTCGATCTGTTGCTGAATTCCGGCAGGGTCGTAATCGAGATAGATGGAAAGTCACGTTCTGAGCTTGTGCGGGGCCGACTTCAAAGAAGCTGGGCCGTGTCCAGGTCTGGTATCTACTCGGTTCCTCTGCCCTTGGATCTAGACCCCAAAGCCCCGGATTCCCTCCTCACAGCTCCTGGCCAACCGCTGCCTACTGCACTCGCCGATGAACTCACCTGTGTAGCGCAGTGGTTGCAGGCTCAAAGTCATAGGGTCCGCGTTATCGAATCAGAAGGACCGCTTATCCAACCCGATCAGGACCTCAACGTTTTCTGCGTGCCCTCGGCTAACCAGTTTTGACCCGTTAGCCTTCTCACCCATGAGATGGGCGCTTCTTTGGTTCTTGAGCACCACTGGAGTGGTGATCGTTGCGCTCTGTTTGATGATCCTGTTTCTGCGATCACGTATTCGGCGCATGCACAGAGTGGATCCCTCCGTAGCCACCACTGCTCCATTCACTTGGCTGGTTGACCCGCGCTCGCCCGCAAGGCTGCATCGCCGTCTCGCCGCCATTGGGCGTTTGGCTGCTCAGGTTGCCCGGGACCACGGCCAAACAAAGCGCTTCGCTCGACGCAACCCGGAACCAACTCCGCTACAGGCCGGCGCAATAACGCTGTTGGCCACTGCGGTGAACCTGGACCATCAGCTCTCTCGCATCGCCATGTTGGCCCCTCAGGCCCGCAAAGCTCCCCTTGCACAAATGGCCCAAGCCGTGTCGGATCTGGAGAAGGCAGCGGTTCAGCTCGAAAAGGTGAGTGCCGAGGTTCTCGCTCCCCCTGTGCTCAACACCGAAAATGACGACATCACAAACATCCGGGCTCAACTAGATCGTCTCGCCGCGGCACACAAAGCGCTCAACGAGATAGACCAATCCAATGGTCTGAGCGAAGGACAAACAAGACCGGCGATGGGTTCCAGCTAGAGAAGCTCAGCCTGTCTGGTTGGCCTTGGCCTTCTGTGAGGTTGAGACCATGACCTCAAGGGCCTTCGCTGCTCGGCCTTCCACCAAAGATGTTCTCGCTAGCTCCAGGCCGCTACGGAAGTCATCAACCA
>JAGQSI010000044.1 GCA_020439605.1 Acidimicrobiales bacterium
GCCCTTGAGAGCTCTATCTCATCTCGCAGAAGCCTTTCGACGACTGGTTGAAGAAGAGATCCGCTGTAGAACAGGGACATCTCGAGTTGAGATCCGATGTCGATTTGTTCGATGTCGATGCTCAGACGCCAGGTTGAGTGGTCACGATCGTCGAGTTCGTCTCGTTCGAACACCACGCGTGTGGGTGGCTGCCAAACAGTGCGGGCCATACGCAGTCTTTTGGTTCTCGCAAACGGTCCCACTCGACCACGAAGATCAATATTCCAGACACCTTCCTCAACGACCGAGGCCGCCGGGACGATTTCCAACCACTCGGGATAACGCTCAAGGTCATCTACGAGTTCGAACAAGACGATCGGCTCGCATGGGGCGATTAGCTCCGCTGTTATCTCCACGCTCCAAGTGTGGTTCTCGCGACGGCCCCAGTGGAAAAGGAATCACTCGATTCCAAGCGCTTGAAGGACCTCTAGTCGCAGTTCTACGAATCTCTTGTCGGCCACCAGCGAGTTGGCACGGGGGAAAGGAAAGTCAACGTGAAGATCTGCGACTATTCGCGCCGGAGCGTTCGATAGAACGATCACCCGCTCTGCGAGCAACAACGCCTCCTCCACATCATGGGTCACAAGTAGAACCGTTCTGTTCTGTCCATCCGGTGCCGTCTCGGAGTCCAGAACCTGTTGGAGCCAACTCTGAACCTCTCGGCGCGTTAGGGCGTCCAAGGCTCCGAATGGCTCATCGAGCAACAACACTGGTGCCGGACTCAGAAGAGTTCTAGCCACTGCCACGCGCTGTCTCATTCCCCCAGACAACTCCGAGGGCCAACGATCCCCTACTTCGCCTATACCCAATCTGGCGAGTATCTCCGCTGCGTTTCGGCGAGCAACCGCTTTGTCGAGCCCCGCCACCTCAGCACCAAGCGATGCATTGGCTTCGACGGTACGCCAGGGCAGAAGTGCATCGTGTTGCGGCATCCAAGCGCACAGGCCAGGTCGGCCAATCGCAGAGATTCCGCCAACCTCCACGTGACCTGATTGCGGCTCGAGCAACCCAGCGAGAACCCGAAGAATCGTGCTCTTGCCACAACCGCTGGGCCCAACAATTGCCACGAAGGAACCCGGCTCAACCGACAGGTCAAAACCCTCAAGCACGGTCATCGCACCTTTGGGAGAGTCCCAAGTGACGGTTATGTCACCAAGTTCAATCGCTGCACTCATCAGCTCGGCAGGTACTCGTTGGTCCAAACAGACTCCAGATCCAAGCTGCCCTCGAGCATCTTGGCCTCGCGCAATAGATCTGTGAAGCGCTGCCACGTCGCTTCATCCTGGTAACCCCATTGCTTCGGGTCCGAGGCGAAGCGGGTGGACAAGAAGTGCGCGCTGGCTCTCACCAGTACAGGATCGAGGTCCGTGGTCGAATCCAACAAGGCATCTGCCGCGGCATCCGGGTCTGCCATGGCCTGTTGGTAGCCACGCGAGGTTGCCTCTAGGAATTTGCGGAGCTCGGCACTCTTGGAGCTTTCGACTTTGGAGGAAGCAGCTAGCAAAGGCGTGTACCAGTTGGGAATGCATTCGGTGTGATCACTGAATGAGATCCGGTTTGTCTCGACACCCTCCTGTTCGAGGCGAATGCCATCCCAACCATCAAACACCCAAACCACGTCGTACTGGTTTCGTTCCAGACCAAGCCTGTAGTCCGCGGCCCCAACGTCGACGGTCTTCACCTTCGAAGGGTCACCGCCATCGCAGGTAACAAGTGCGTCTATGAGAGCGGTCTCCAAGGGGCCACCGAAACCTCCATACACCTTGCCCTCGAGGTCTCTGGGGCGCTCGATTCCATCTGAGGCCAACGAGATGAGACTTGACGTATTGGTCTCGATGATTGCGGCCACGGACCTGATCGGCATCCCCTGTGCAACAGCTGGAGTCACCTCCTCCTGCACAGAGACAGCTACGTCTGCGCGTCCACTAGCGAGCACCTGAAGACTCCCTGCGTCGCCTGGCTCAACGAAACGGACATCTAGACCGGCGTCTCGATACCAGCCGTTGGCCTTGGCGAGATACATCCCGCCGTGGTTGGTGTTAGGGGTCCAGTCCAACGCAACAGTGAACTTGGTCAACTTGTTGGCCCCCTCCCCTGTCTTGGATGCAGAGCCGGAATCAGAACTGCACGCCGCTGTCATCAAACACGCTGCCGCCACCACGGCAAGGGCACCGCGGTTCTTTGGTGTTCTACTTCTTGGCGATTGATGTTGGCGTGGTTGATTCCATGGCGTGGCCAAGCGACCTAGATAGCCAACCCCAACAAAGGCCAGCGCGGACAGCAGTGCAACTACTCCGACTGCAACAAACACACGATCCACCTGATATGAGGCAGCCGAACGCAGGATCATCTTTCCCAGCCCTTGGTCTGCTGCTCCCCCACCCAGGTATTCCGCAATCACAGCACCTCCAACTGCGTAGGTTGCAGCGATTCTCGCTCCACCGAAGAATGCTGGAACGGCCGAAGGCAACCGTACGAGACGAAGGATCTCATTGTCGCTCGCACCCATGGACCTCAGCAGATCCAGGTGATCATGATCTGCATCATCGAGCCCTCCAACCGTGGCCACCAGGACTGGGAAGACCACCACCAAACAGACCAGAACGATCTTTGGCATCACGCCGAATCCAAACCAGACCACGAGCAGTGGCGCTAGCACCACCAGAGGAATGGTCTGACTCATTGCAAACAACGGATACAGGACCTGACGTGCAAGCCGTACCCGCACGATCAGCATTGCTAGGGCCACTCCGCCAACTGTCCCGATCGCCAACCCGACCAACGCGACCCAGATGGTGGGAAAAGCCTTGGCTGGAAGTTCTGGTGCGAGGTCTATGGCAGTGCTGCCAACTCGTGCAGGCGTTGGCAACACGTAGGGTTCAATTCCTGCCGTGCTCACCCACACCTGCCAGATCGCCAGCAGTGCGCTGAAGCCCAGTAGCGGCGCAATCCATCTTCTGTACATCAGCGGAACTTTTCGGTTAGTCGATCCATTGTTGGCCCACCATCTGAGGCGCCTTGGGCCAGTTTCACCACACTGATCGAGAACTCCGCGCCTGCTTCGAGCGTTGCCTCATGAGCGGCGCGCAGCACGGCCCATACCTCGTCGGGGGTTCCTTCGAAAGTCGTTCCCAACGCGCTGACCTCGGCGTGGAGCCCACTGTTCTGGATGACCGCTATAGCGGCCTCTACATGGCTGTGGGGGTTGTCCGGCGTGCCGCTCGGGCGAGGTAGGACCTGTAGTTCAACAATCATGGTTGGTCTCCTTGGACCTTGGGGTAGAGATTTCGAGGGGATGATTCGTGAGCTTTGGGCTCGGGTCATATGGCGATGATCTCGGCGCGATAGGCGCGGCGTAGGTACCCGGCTGGATCACCACAAGCACACCTTCGGAGATGCTCACGGTTGCGGTGGCCCCGATCAGTTCGTTGCTGAGGCCGCGACTAGAGCCCGGCGCCAGTTGGCCGTCTATCAGGGGCCATCGCAGAGCCGATGTGTGGATTCCCCTTGCGGGAACCCCGACAGCCAACAGGGAGACCTGCTCACCAATGGTGTCGGCGGTCATGGTCAACATGGCTGGCTTGCCAGGGCGTACCACCGAAATGGTTGTCCCACCGATGCACGCTTGAACGTTGAGGTGGCCAAGACGCTCGGATGCGAGAGTCAGAGCATCGGAAAGGACCAGATCGAGGCGTCCTCCCCCAGGCCCCAAGACGAAGAGTCGATCAGGCGCACCTGAGTCGATCAGGGCGATCGCGAGATCAAGGGCCAACTCGAAGTCGCTTGCATCCTTGTCCGCTTCGAAGCGGTGCACTCTGGTCCCCGCCTCTTGTGCTGATCGAAGCGCTCGTTCGGTTACCGAATCAAGATCTCCGACCAGATGATCAGCCACGATCCCTGCCGCTTCAAGTCGATCGAGGCCTGAGTCTGCTGCGATAACCACCGACGACTCCCTATCCATCGGCGGCACACAAAAGAGTCCGTCGGGATCACCCCCGATGGCCACAAGGGTTAACGATTGTTCAAGTTTTTCGTTGTGCTGGTCTCGCATCTTGCGCGTCCCTCCGCTGGCATTACCCAGTTCAGGTTCACGGGTCAGCGACGGAAACCCGAAGGTTACGGTCGCCCTCTCAGCCCGACTCCTCGAGCTCCCCGGCGTTAATTGCTGCGCCAACCATACCCAGATGCCGAGCGAGAACCACAAGACAGGCATACGATTCTGGCGAATGGCCCCCTTAGACAGTGTCCTATGGCAGGAGCAGGTGGTCCTGCCCGAGCTTGAAGACCCACAACGGCCTTTCGACCCCGATACAAGAGTTGACGTTGTGGTGGTCGGCGCAGGATACGCAGGTCTAGGCGCAGCCATAGAGATTGCCAAGGCCGACCGGTCCGTTCTTGTGCTCGAAAAGGAACGCATCGGTTGGGGTGCACATAGCCGCAACGGCGGAATGGCCATACCAGAGCTCAAGGCAGGTCCAGAGACGCTCAAGCGTCGCTACGGCGAGCTCGGATTACGTATGCATCGAGAAGTCAACGAGGCGTTCGACCACCTTGAGTCACGGATCGTGGCGGATCAGATCGACTGCAACTACGAGCGCACCGGCCAGCTCTACCTCGCACATTCTCCTAGGGCGGTCCCCTACATTCGGGCGCTCGCATCTGAGCACGCCGCTCTTGGAGAGCCGGTCAGGTTTGTGGAGCGTGAAGCTCTCGCAGACGAGATCGGGTCGGAGAGCTTCTATGGCGGAGTTGTCTACGAGCGCACCGGCGCGCTGCATCCCGCCAAACTTCACGACGCATTGCTGCGAAAGGCTCTGGATGACGGCGCACAGGTTCGTGACAGGTGCCCCGCATTGACAATTTCGCCCCGCCCTGGTGGCAACGGATTCAGGGTCGAGACCTCCAAAGGCGCCGTCATAGCGAGTCATGTGATCGTGGCAACAAATGCCTACACCGATGGCGTGCTCCCAACGCTGCGCCGCAGAGTCCTTCCAATAGGCAGCTACATAATCGCCACCGAGCGACTGTCTCCTGAACTTGCCAGCGAACTGAGCCCCAGAAACCGAATGTTCGTCGACGCGAAGAACCTTCTGTTCTACTGGCGTCTAACCCCGGACAACCGCCTCCTTTTCGGAGGACGACGCACGCTTGGCCAGACCTCTCTGGCAGACGCCGGCGAATATCTG
This sequence comes from Acidimicrobiales bacterium, assembly GCA_020439605.1. Lineage (GTDB taxonomy): Bacteria > Actinomycetota > Acidimicrobiia > Acidimicrobiales > Iamiaceae > Aquihabitans. Next base: position 5,226 of record JAGQSI010000044.1, read on the forward strand.
AGCGCCTCAATGCGAAAGATTCATCCTCAGCTCCGCGATGTTGAAGTGACACATCGTTGGGGAGGCAAGGTAGCGATGACCCTCGATCGAATGCCCCATGTGGGAAAGATAGATGGCCTCTGGTATGTCGCTGGTTGTAATGGTTCCGGTGTAGCTCTCAATACCTGGCTCGGACACCGCTTGGGTCTAATGGTGCTCGGCCAGGCAGGACCCCCATCATTTGCTGAGCTGAGACATCGCCCCATCCCTGCGCACTCTCTACGTCGGGCCTACCTTCCGGTGGTGGGCAAATGGTTCGAATGGCAGGATCGGCCGTAGCGGACCGACTCAGATCTTGAGCGTCTTGCAGCGCAGAGCCAACTGTTTCGGTTGTGGGTCATCAATCTCACAACCGAATCTCTTGCCAATATCGAAAATCCGTGAAAGTCTGCAACCGTGTCGAACAGCCCACAGGGGGTGCTCAAATTCGACACCAGCACCTACCAGAGGAGCCCATGACAGTCTCCGAGAAGGACAATGCCACGCCATCGCTCTCACAGCGCCGGGCCGTCATTGAGATAGACAACGTCTCAAAGGTGTTCGGTGACTATGTAGCTGTGGAGCACGCGAACTTCACCATTCATGAGGGTGAGTTCTTCTCGATGCTCGGTCCTTCCGGATGCGGAAAGACCACCACTTTGCGCATGATCGCAGGCTTTGAGACTCCAACCACCGGTGCAATTCGTCTCGAAGGTTCAGATGTCTCGCGTGTTCCTCCGCACAAACGTGATGTGAACACGGTCTTTCAGCAATACGCACTGTTTCCGCATATGACGGTATGGGACAACATCGCCTACGGGCCTCGTGCAAAGAAGCTGGACAAGGCCGAAACTGCTCGCCGAGTTGATGAAATGCTCGAAGTAGTAAGGCTCGGAGACTTCGCCAAGCGCAAACCCACCCAACTCTCCGGTGGCCAGCAACAGCGCGTCGCTCTCGCTCGTGCATTGGTCAACTACCCCAAGGCTCTCCTACTGGACGAACCGCTCGGTGCCCTTGACCTGAAACTTCGTCAGGGGATGCAACTCGAACTCAAGCGGATTCAACGAGAGGTTGGGATCACGTTCATCTTCGTCACCCACGACCAAGAAGAAGCCCTCACCATGAGCGACCGGATTGCCGTGATGAATGCAGGACGGGTGGAACAGATCGGAACGCCTCGAGAGATCTATGACCGCCCCTCCAATGTTTTTGTAGCCGGGTTCATCGGCCAGGCAAACCTCTGGCCTGCCACGGTCAAGGGCCACAAACCCAATGCAACCACCGTTGAGGTGGCCGGACGAACACTCGATGTCTCCCAAGATGACAGCGCTCTAGGCGTGGGAGACAGCGGCACTTTCATGGTTCGTCCAGAACGCATGTATGTCGAACAGCAACTAAGTGATGAAAGCCGCTGGACGGTCGTGGGCACCGTGGCGGAAATGGTGTTCCAAGGACCAGTGGTGCGATACGAGTTGGTCCTACCCGACGGCGCTCACGCAGTTGCCCACGTGCCGGCTCGCCGAGAGGGCCTACCTGTTCCCGGAGACACCGTCCACGCATCGTGGGCCGATGATGCCGGAGTTCTACTAGCAGACCCTCACAACGCGTCGCCCGCCACTTCGTCCAACACCTCGTCAAACACTTCTCCCACCGCTACCGAACCAGAACCCAAGGAGACAGAGCAGTGACCGAAAGAATCGATCCAGAACTCGCCGCCGCCATTGAGATGGCCCGCAGACTCTCCCGACGACGGTTCTTGACCAGAGCCGGGCTGGGCGCAGGTGCTTTGGCCATGGCTCCCGGGCTGCTCACTGCTTGTGGCAGCGACGACAAGCAGCCTTCAGGCTCGGACTCCAGCGGAGGCAAAGGCGATAAGAAGCTGTCCATCTCCAACTGGACCGCGTATATCGATCAGGACGACAACGGGAACTTCAACGCCGCAGGGACAACCATCGCGGATTTCCAAGAGCAAACCGGCATCGCTGTCACCTACAAGGAAGACTTCAACGACAACGACGAGTATTTCAACAAGACGTTGTCGCCCATCTTGGGCAAGGGTAAGACCCTCGCTGCAGACATCTTCATCCCGACCTACTGGATGGCCGCACGAGTAGTCGGACTTGATTGGGTAGAGGAACTACTGCTCGACGAGATCCCGAACCACAAGAACCTCGAGGACAACTATCTGGATCTGGCATGGAACCCGGGAGCTACAAAGCACATGCCTTGGCAGGGAGGCGCCACCGGAATTGCGTGGAACCCGAAGAAGACCGGCGGGGATCTCAAGAGCATCAATGACCTCTACGACCCCAAGTACAAGGGCCAGGTGACTTTCCTGACCGAACTTCGAGACACGGTTGGTCTGACCATGTTCGGCGAAGGGACCGATCCCTCCTCCGCAAACCTCGATGACATCAACGCCGCAGCGGACAAGATCGAAAAGGCCACCAAGGACGGCCAGATCCTGAAGTTCACCGGTAACGAATACCTCAGGTCCTTGGAGAACGGTGATATCGCAGCATGTATCGCGTGGTCCGGTGACATCGCACAGCTCAACCCGGAGCTTGGGATCAAGTTCGCGATCCCCGAAGAAGGCGGGATGCAATGGTTCGACACGATGCTCGTACCCAAGGGTGCAGCCAATCAGGTTGCTGCCGCACGCTGGATGAACTTCGTCTATGACCCCGAAAATGCCGCGCGAATCAGTGAATACGTGCAGTTCATGTCTCCGGTGAAGGGCGTGAAGGAAGCACTACTCGCAAAGGGCGGCGACGCTGCAGCGCTCGCAGAGAATCCGCTCATATTCCCGGATGAGCAGACAACCGCTCGTCTCAAGGTGTTCGGGGAACTGTCCCAAGATGACGAGATCGCAGTTCAGAGCCGCTTCAACGACATCACTGGCTGAGGCTCGTGGCTGGGGAGAGTTCGCTCCGCAAAGGTCGAAAGGCGCCTTACGCGCTGATCGGCCCCGGCATGCTCTGGCTGATCCTGTTCTTCTTGGTTCCCATGTGGACCTTGTTACGGATCGCACTGTCAGAAAAGCCCAACGCATTTCTGCCCGACTATGAACTCACCTGGCGATGGGCGAACTTCTCTGATGCCATCAGCAGGTTTCAGCCCGAACTCATCCGTTCATTCACATATGCGGGTGTAGCCACGATCCTTTGCATTCTGATCGGCTATCCGCTCGCATATTTTGTGGCGTTCAAGGCCGGTCGTTTCAGGGCGCTGTTGCTCGGGTTGATCATGGTGCCGTTCTTCACGTCATTTCTGATCCGCACGATCGCCTGGCAGACAATTCTTGGACAGGATGGGCCGGCTCTTGGTGTGTTGAAGGCACTGTCGCTCGTCAGCGTTACCGATGCCATCGGGCTGACGAGCAACGGAGCTTTCCTCAATACACCCCAGGCGGTTATTGGTGGCCTCACGTACAACTTCGTGGCCTTCATGATCCTGCCCATCTATGTGAGCCTGGAGAAGATCGACCCACGACTTATGGAGGCAGCGCGTGACCTCTACTCGACACCAGCGGCCGCATTCAGAAAGGTTGTCCTGCCCCTTTCACTCCCGGGAGTATTTGCAGGGACCTTGCTGACGTTCATTCCCGCTGCTGGGGACTACATCAACGCTGAGCTTCTCGGGAACGTCAAAACCGGAATGATCGGTTCACAGATCTCCAAGTTGTTCCTCAAGGAGAGCAACTATCCAGAGGCGGCCGCTCTGTCGTTCATCTTCATGGCAATCATCACTGTTGGCGTGTTGGTCTACGCGAAGATCCTCGGTACCGAGGAGTTGTCGGCGTGAGCGACAAGCGTCCGTTTCGTTCTCGCATTCTTGGGCTATGGACCCTCGGCGTCTACCTCTGGCTGTTCGCACCCATCGTGGTGGTCGTGATCTTCTCGTTCAACAGCCCTGCTGGGAAGTTCAACACCTCGTGGAACAAGTTCACGCTCGACAACTGGGCCCACCCATTTCGCAAAGCCGACTACACCGAGGCGCTCATTACCAGCCTTCAGGTTGCTGCGGTCGCGTGTCTTGTGGCGACCATCTTCGGTGGGCTGATGGCACTGGCCACATCTCGCTACGAGTTCCGTGGCAAGGGACTGGTGAACTTCATACTCGTCCTACCGCTGACGACCCCCGAGATCGTTATGGGTTCGTCACTATTCACACTGTTCTTTGCTCGTGACGTGAGCTTTGGTTTCACCACGGTGGTGATTGCCCACATCTTGTTCTGCTTGAGCTTCGTTGCTCTCACGGTCCAAGCGCGCGTAAGAGGTTTCGATTGGTCCTTGGAGGATGCCGCCATGGATCTTGGCTCGACCCCATGGAGAACCTTTCGCACCGTTACGTTTCCACTGATCCTGCCGGGGATTGCCGCTGCGGGATTGTTGTCATTCGCCTTGTCGATCGACGACTACATCATCACTTCGTTCATCGCCGGCGATCAGACCACGACGTTCCCGATGCGGATCTTCAATGCCAACAAGACAGAGATTCCTGCCCAGGTACACGTGATCGCCACGGCTTTGTTGTTCATCGCAATTTCTCTCATGGCGATCGGCGCCTGGCGCACAGTCAGACGCAACGCCACCCCCGCATAGGAGCCCTGGTTACATGTCTGGACCTTCAGGAACTGATCTTCAAGCTCTCGCCAGTGCCCATCTATGGGGTCACTTCTCCAAGCTCACGCCCGAGGACCATGGTGGCACCACGGTCATCGAACGCGGTGAAGGTTGCTATGTCTGGGACTCGAACGGCAACCGTTACCTGGATGGGCTAGCGGGACTGTTTGTTACCCAGGTAGGCCACGGTCAGCGCGAACTCGTAGAGGCAATGGCAGAGCAGGCCGACAAGCTCGCGTATTTCCCGGTCTGGACCTACGCCCATCCAAGCGCTGTCACGCTCGCAACACGATTGGCCGAGATGGCCCCCGGGGACCTGAATCGGGTCTTTTT
>JAGQSI010000449.1 GCA_020439605.1 Acidimicrobiales bacterium
CACTTCGTCATAGGAAAATGCTGGTTGACCGAACATTGAAGCCAGTCCGGACTTGCCCTCAACCTCGATGATCAGTGACGACATTCCCGCCATCGAAACGGCTCTGGCCAAGGCCGCGCTCACCGTCGTTTTGCCAACGCCGCCTTTGCCCGCAACGATGATGAGGCGAGACGCCGCGAAGAATTGTGCTGGATCCACTCCAGTTCCCCTCGGTCGGCGGCTTCTCTGGAGGTTATTAAGTGCGCAGATTACCCGTCCTAGGTGCAGCCCTGATCACATTTGCAGTGGTCATTGGTCTCGTTGGCCCTGCCTGGGCCCAAGAACCGGCTGAATCCACCGACCATGGAAGGGTCTCGATCCTCAAGGTCGAAGGCCTGATAGACCCGGTTATGGCGGACTTCATAAGCCGTTCCATCACCGAAGGTGAGCGGGCCGGCGTGGTTGCGGTGGTGCTTCAACTAGACAGCGCCCAAGCCACCATCGACGATGGTCGGTTGGTTCAGCTCGCCACGCAGATCCACAACTCTGAGGTGCCGGTAGCGGTATGGGTTGGTCCCAGCGGCTCGAGCGCCCGTGGACGCACTGCACAACTCGTTGGTGCTGCTGAGCTGGTGGGGATCGCCCCGGGGGCACGCCTCGGCAAGACCGGCGAGCTAGTGGTACCCGAGCGGTTGTTGTCGCCGGCATTCGTAGCCGCATCGCAACGCCTCAAGACCAGCACGGTCAACGCAGAAGAGGCCTACAAGCTCAAGATCACCCAGAGCGAACAGGCACCGGTCATTGGCGAGTTCCTCATCGACATCCCCGGTTTCCAGTCCGAGCAGGTCAAACAAGGCAATCGCACGGTCACCCAGCCTCTCACCACGCCGGTGTTCTCCTCGCTCGACATCCAAGCCCAGCTGTTCCACACGGTCTCCAGCCCAGCGGCGGCATATCTGCTGTTGGTGATCGGCCTGTCTCTGATCCTCTTCGAGTTCTTCACCGCCGGCGTCGGTATCGCTGGCCTGGTGGGTGCGGGGTGCTTCCTGCTTGCCAGCTACGGGCTTGCGACGTTGCCGGTGCGTTACTGGGCGCTGGCGCTGATTGGCTTCGCTATGTTCGGCTTTGGTGTTGACGTGCAGATCGGGGTGCCTCGGGCGTGGTCTGTGATCGCGTCCATCTCGCTGATCATCGGCTCGGTTTGGCTCTACGACGGCTTTGACCAGTCCTGGATCACGTTGCTCGTGGGCATCGGCGGGGTCATCTCCGCCATGGTTCTAGGTATGCCGATCATGGTGCGGACCCGCTTCTCCACCCCGGCCATAGACCGTGAATGGCTGATCGGTGAGAGGGGCGAAGCCGT
>JAGQSI010000450.1 GCA_020439605.1 Acidimicrobiales bacterium
GTCAACCGTTGTAGTCGGTCAGCAACTCTGTGGCTTCGCGCTGAGCTTTGGCTAGCGAATCGTTCGGCGAGCCGTTGGAGAACAAGACGTTCTCCAAGGCTCCCTGGAGGATCTCCTGGAATGCGCGGTATGGGCCGATCAGCGGTCCGGAACGATCCGGGTCTGCGGTTGCGAGTTGGTCGATGGCAGGCCCGAGAAGCTGTCCATCGAGTTCGGTTTCGCGGAACTTGGCGATCTCAGGGTCACTGATTATTTCCTTGACCACCGGCAGGTAGCCACCAGTTAGGGTCCAGTCCTTGGCCACCTTTGGCTGGAGCATGTACTTGAGGAACTGCCAGGCTGCGGCCTGCTCGGCCTTGGTGCCGGTATTGAGCATGAAGAAGGCGCCACCAGAAGCGTAGATCTGGCCAGGGGCCTTGAGCCCCGGGTATTGACCCGATGCCGGCACGATCTTCTTGCCGTCGAGGGTGACAGATCCAAGGTCGATGTCTGCATCCTCAGCGGTCAACTCTCCGCCGAGTGCAGCAGCGATGGTGCTAGATGCGGTGGAGGTTTCGACGACCATGGAACTCACTTCTGTAACGAGGGCGAGGTAGTGGTCGATGCTGCCGTCGGTAACCGGGAAGGGGTTGAGTAGGCCTTCTGAGTTCATGGACTTGAGTTGCTTGAGCAGTTCCAAGGACTCGGGGGTGTCGAAGGTTGCTTCTGTGGCAGGGGCGGCTCGACCGTTCTCATTGTTGACCATCTCTTGACCAACACCTGACAACCAGGTGGAGAAGAACCACTGATCTGCCTTGAAGGAGAAGGGCTTCTTGGAGCTGTCCCATTCCTTGATCTTCTTGGCGGCTTCTTCGATCTCAGCCATCGTGGTAGGTGGCTTGTTCGGGTCCAGGCCGGCCTTCTCGAAGTGAACCTTGTTGTAGTAGAGGATCGGAGTTGAGACGTTCATGTAGCCCGGGTAGAGCACACCATCCACCGTGTAGGCAGCACGTGCTGCGGCGGTGATCTGGTTCGGGTCATAGTTGTCGGCGAGCATGCACGCCTCTGCTGGCAGGACCTGGCCCTTGTCGACCATTTCGCCGAGCATCGTGTCTTCTAGGTAGATGATCTGGGGAAGTTGGTCTGGCGTTCGAGAAGCGCTCTGGTATTTGCGGAGGCCTTCGATGTAGGCGTTGCCTTGGTTGTCTGCGGTTACCTCGACCTTGTTCTGGCTCTCGTTGAAGCCCTTGACTGCGTTGGCAAGAACGGTAACTGGAGGTTCCACGATGCCGGTGTACCAGAGTTTGATGTCCACTGGGCCATCGGCTGCTTCGAGCGCATCCAATGGGCAGTC
>JAGQSI010000451.1 GCA_020439605.1 Acidimicrobiales bacterium
TGCGACCGTTGTCAGAATGGTGTTGGTGCCCTCCACGATGGCGCTGGTTGGAGACGCGAACTGGTGGCTCCCGCGTTGGCTGGATCGACTGATTCCCGATCTGGATTTGGATAGTGCCGAGTCCTAATGGCATTCCAATCCTTCGCCATCCCAAGCTTATGGTGGCTGGCGCTACGGTCGGCGCGATTCTCGGTGTTGTGGTGGTCGATTTTCGACCATTTCCACACCGAGAGTTTTGACCAAGCGGTGCCCGACCCCACGGTGTTGCTCACAAGCTGCTCTCTGATGATGCCCGAGATCACGTCGCTGCGACTGGGGTTATCGCGTATAACGCTGTGATATCGGGCCGGACGCCTTAACAGTTCTCAGGTGAGGGCTGAGGCGACGTCGGTGTGGGTGAAGTCATTGCCGACGTAGAGCAACGCTTCGCCTTGTACGACAGACAATGCGTATGCGAAACAATCGCCATAGTTGAGTTGCGCTGGTGAACCTGAGCCTCTGCCAAAGCGTCTATAGGCGAGACGAGCTACGTCACCCTGGCGGGGAGTAACCGCCACGATCTCGATATTGAGCACGTCGATGAGTTCGTCAAGACGTATCCCATGAGAGGTAGAACGGTTGTCGGCGACTATGGATACTTCCAGCCAGTTCGCAACCGACATGATGCAGGTTGCGGCAGCTGCAGCGTCGAGGACCTGATCGGCCTCTGGCTCGTCGTTCAACACGGCCATGAGTGCTGACGAGTCAATGATCATCGGGGTAGGCCAGTGGCGTCTTCGTAGAGATCTTCAACGTTCAAGATTGGCGGTCTCGGGTTGCCCGGATCGCTACGGTACGCCTCAGCAATGCGACGCGCAGCGTCAACCTTGTGGCGCGTGCGTGACTGGACGGGATCTGCACCGTAGGAGGCAAGAAGTGATTCGAGCGCTTCTTGAATAGCGCCGGTCTGTGATTTTCCTGTTACCTGAGCGGCCTGGCGCGCTAGCTCATGAACGTGTTCATTCTTGATGTTCAAGCTCACAAGGTAGATTCTACCCTCTGGCAGATGGTGGAATCTACCAACATGCAAAAGGGTGCCGCCTTCTGTCCCATTCGGGTTGACATTGCCTCCATGGCTGGCACGGTGATGTGCGATGGTGCCTGCAACCTGGCTTAGAACGAGAACTCTTCGAGGCTCTTCTGGCCATCTTCTAGGTCGTCTTCGTGGGGTTCGTCGTCGAACTCCGGTTTGGGCTGGACGAACCAAGGGTAGGTAAGGCCGATTTCCATTGCCTTGTCTC
>JAGQSI010000452.1 GCA_020439605.1 Acidimicrobiales bacterium
TCGGGGCGATGGTCTGGCCACGTTGTTCTATGTGGCCAACTGGCGTTTCATATTCGACCAGCAGTCCTACTTTGCGAGCTTTGGTCTCTCCCCTTTGCGCCATGCCTGGTCATTGGCAATAGAGGAGCAGTTCTATCTGATCTGGCCGGTCGTGTTCGCGGTGTTGTTCCGAGTATTTCGTGGCGATCGCCGCAAGCTCGGTGTTGTGCTTGTGCTCGCAACCATCGCGTCGGCGCTGTGGATGCGCCATCTGTCGCTAGGTGATGTTGACCTCTCCCGTGCCTATTTTGGTACTGACACCCGAGGGCAAGGGCTGTTGGTAGGGGCGCTGATGGCTTTGATGCTTTGGCGTGAGCGTTTCGACTCCCCGAAGGCAAAGGAGTTTGCTGCGTGGTTCGGTACGGCGGCACTCGTCGGGCTGGTAGTGATGATGTTCGCCTTCCACGACAACAGCAGATCGGTCTACACCAACGGCGGCTTCGTACTGATTGCGGTCACATCGGCTGCGTTCACCTTCGGGTGTGCACGTGCCGAGCGAGGGCCGTTGGCGTGGATCTTTGGCAATCCGCTGAGTCGCCACTTCGGCCATGTTTCTTACAGTTTCTATCTCTGGCATTGGCCGATCATCGTCTTCTTGAACTCCGAACGAGTGAACTGGAGTCCAGCGCTGCTCGACACTGTTCGGGTCTTGATCGCTCTAGCGCTGGCGGAGGCCACATACCGTTTTATTGAGCTACCAATTCATCGTGGGCAGGTTCAGATCAACCGGATGGCACCGGTGTTCGGAGGCGCTTTCGCGTCCTGCGTCGGAGTCTTGCTGGTGGTGACTATGGGTGTCTCTTCCTCCACCCCTCCAGTTACCGGAACCCAACAGTCCGGAGCCAAGGGTCCAGATACCCCAACCGTGTTGGTGGCGGGCGACTCGCTGGCATGGCTGCTATCTGGGACCGCTCCAGAAGATCTTCCATTCTCTGTCGAGGGATTGTTCCAGGCGCACTGTGATCTGATCGGTGATCGAATCTTCACGGGGTCAACAATTGATGAAGCAGACCCGGCTTGCGCCAATTGGCCGCAAAGATGGAATGACGCTCTAAGCACCGGCCTAGACGATGTAAAACCTGACCCGGATGCGATCTTGGTGTCGTTCGGCCTTCGACAACTCTTTGATTTCGATGACAACGGTGCCAGGGTCGTCGTAGGCACCCCGGAATGGAACGAGTTGTATCGTGAAGCAGTTGCTCGACCGATGGAGATCATCCGAGC
>JAGQSI010000453.1 GCA_020439605.1 Acidimicrobiales bacterium
TTGCGTGAAGAGTTCGGTGAATACCGTGCCCCTACTGGTGTGGGGGCCGCGGCCGGTGCCGCAGGTGGCAGTGAGGGCCTGCGAGCCGTCGCAGAGCGCCTCAAGGAAATGCCCGGTGGCCCGGTGCGTTTCCTCGTGGCCAAACCGGGGCTCGACGGGCACTCGAACGGTGCCGAGCAGATCGCCGTGGCTGCGCGCGACGCAGGCTATGAGGTCATCTACCAGGGCATCCGTCTCACCCCCGAGCAGATCGCTGCGGTTGGGCGAGATGAAGACGTTGACGTGGTGGGACTGTCAATCCTGTCCGGCAGCCATCTCGAACTCATCCCCGAGGTTGTCCGCTTGCTGCGCGCCGAGGGTGTAACCGCCCCGGTGATCGCAGGTGGAATCATCCCTGAAGATGACCGTCCGAGACTTCTTGAAGCTGGCGTAGCAGCGGTCTACACACCCAAGGATTTCGAGATCGCTAAGATCATGGCCGAAGTTGCAGAACTCGTAGCAGCATCCAGGGAAAATCTCTGACCCAAAGGTTGTCCAAGAACAAGGCGGAACCCTGTGGACCACAACAAAAGTGCCGATAGGTCATCCATGTTTGAACAGCGCGCGCTTCCTAGCACCCTTACAGGGCTGGCCGCGCTCGCTTTTGCTGTCACATCCATGGTTACCCAGCAGGAATGGCTCGTCGTGCTGGCAGCGGTACTGGTGCTGACATGTGTGGTGCTCGTATTGACCCTTCCAGAACATCGGGCCATGCGACAACCCGAAAATAGTGACTTGGCGTCCAAGGCCGAACGTGCCCTTCGAGAAAGCGATGCCATGGCGGCTCGGGCTGCCAAATATGAGGCAGAGGCCATCGCTGCGAGGGAACAGTTGGCATCAGCCATGGCCTCGGGCCAAGAAGCCGCTGTCATAGACCTGACTGTCCCAACCCCGGCGGATCTCACCACTGCGCCAACCGGAGTGGACGTCATAGACCCTTCAACCGGGGTCTTCACCCAGATGTTCTTCGAGGCATCGTTGGCCAAGCGGGTCTCTGCTGCTCGCCGTGGGCTACGCCCGCTCGCTGTTGGTGTCGTGGAGGTCATTGAGCACATCGGGACTTCTCAACAGCACAAGGTTGCGCCACAAACAGTTGCCACTGTTCTCACCAGCACGCTGAGAGAAGCAGACACCATCGCTATTCTCAACACCGGCAACTTTGCAATCCTGCTGGAGGACACACCCGAGAACGGCGCGATCTGGTCCCTGGAACGGATCCGCCG
>JAGQSI010000454.1 GCA_020439605.1 Acidimicrobiales bacterium
TGGCTCCTTGTGTGGTGCCGCCGGCCTTCACCGTGACCTGTTGCCCCGGTGCAGTTCCAACCAGCGTGAACGAGTCGATCGCTGCTTCTTGGTGCCAGCTGATTGTCAGGGTCTGGTTGTCCATCGCCGGATCGCTTACCCATGAGGTGGATGGATCGTTGTCCAGTACCCACATTGCATCGGCGGCGAGATGGTCTCGATAGCGACTGGTGGCAGCGGCGCTGAGGGAGGCGCCTGATGGCGAATAGCGAGACAACAGATCCATGGCCTGATCTCCATCGCCAATACCAGCAGTGCCCCGAATTGTTGCGTCGGAGCCACCCCACTTGAACAGGCGGTCGAACCTGCCGTCCTCATCTCGTCGGGTTAGATCAAGACGATCTCGACGATCCCGAAGCAGAACCACCGCGTCTGTGCCGGCCTCGGTCTTGGTGGTGGGTGTGGCTTCTCTGCTCGGTATGGATGGCGGAGCTGCGATTATCGGACGGCTCATGTCGACACCGTCGATCGAGATCTCACTGAAACCGAACGAACCAGTATCAGGCGCTGAGCTCACTTCGGTGATCTCGATTCGCACAGCCGCCACAACCGAACCATCCAGCTCGATCGTTGTGGGTCCCTTTGAACTGAGCTTCGCGTTGAGCTCGTTGGACCCTGCACTTACTCGAACGGACAACGCCCGTGCACCGGTGCCCGCAGGGCTCTGAAGCGTCAACGATCGAACCTTGGTTGGTTTCGAGAGGCCGACCTCGATCCATTGGCCGGAATTGAGCGAATCTGGTGACCAGTAGGTGTCAGGGTTGGAGTCGAACGCGGCGAAAGGTTGTGACTCGGGACGGTGAGGATCAGATTCCGCACCTGATGCCCTGATGGACTTGACCCCTTGCAGGTCCGCGACGCTCAGATCGATCGGGGTGTCAGATGCCCATCGATCAACGGGTTCCCTGCCTGTGACAGGGGAGAGCTGACCCGCTTCGAGTGTCTCTGTCTTGTTGTCCCGAAGAGCATTGAAGTTGACGTCACGCAGACGTGCTGAGTCGCTACTGAGCAGTATCGGATTGGTGAGCGAAGCCGGTGCATCGTTGGCCAGAACAACGGCACTGTTCGCCATGAGGTCGGCAGGTATGGCCAACAGTGCTTCTGGTCCTCCACCCATCACTATCGCTTGGTCCAGCGAGTATGTAGTTATTGGTGGCGTGGGATTCGGGACCGTATAGATGTCGATCTGGTGAATCGGATC
>JAGQSI010000455.1 GCA_020439605.1 Acidimicrobiales bacterium
ATCGTATCCGCATATCTTCCCTCTCTTAAGACAATACGGGCCCGGCCGGCGGCTTACCGGACGGGCCTGAAGCGGGTCAGAACTGGACCTGTGGCACCTGACGGGAAGCATCATCGGCCTCGAAGTATTGCGCCTGCTCAAAGTGGAACAGACCGGCGATGATGTTCGTCGGCACGGTTTCGATGGCGGTGTTGAGCTTCAGGACCACGTCGTTGTAGAACTGACGGGCGTAGGCGATCTTGTTCTCCAGTTCCTTGAGCTGGTTCTGCAGATCCATGAAGTTCTGGTTGGCTTGCAGCTGCGGATATGCCTCAGCCGTGGCTTGCAGGTTGAACAGGGCGCGGGACAGCTGGTTTTCAGCGGCGGCGCGCTGAGCAGTGGTCGTGCTCGGGTTGCTGGCCGCAGCCACTACGCCGGCGCGGGCGGCGGTCACCTGAGTGAAGACTTCAGACTCGTGGGATGCGTACCCCTTGACGGTATTCACCAGGTTCGGGATGAGGTCGGCGCGCTGCTTCAACTGCACATCGATTTGCGCCCAACCGTTCTTCACACGGTTCTTCAGCGTCACCAGGTTGTTATAGGCGCTGACGCCCCAACCAATCAAGACAACGATAATAACGACAACGACGATGCCGACGATCAGACCAGTACTCACCTATGCTCCTTTGCTGGACCTTGCTGTGACCATTCTTCCACACTCGCACCGTAAACAGAAGATTCATCACAGAGTATTCATCGTGCGGACTTGTCTTGTACCGCTTTACCCGCCGTTCTCCCGTCGATCGACCGAAGCGGGAAGTCGCCGCCCAGTCCGACAAAGTATTCCAGCTCGCTCCGTTGCGAGAACGATAATACTCGGCAATACTCGCGTTGAATATGCGAAAGCCCGCCTTGCGGCGGGCTTTGCCGTTTCTCCTACGCACAAATCATTACGCTGCGCGCAGGAAACGATCAGCCGAACCTTCCAGAAATGTAGCGCTCGGCTTCTTCGTTTTGCGGGTTGTTGAACATCGTGATGGTGTCCGCGAAGTACTCGAGGTGACCGGGCTGGCCCACTGCCTTCAGGTTGAAGAAGGCGGTGTAGTCGGCGATACGGGCGGCCTGCTGCATGTTGTGGGTCACGATCACGATGGTGTAGTCGTTCTTGAGCTCGTTGATCAGATCCTCGACAGCCAACGTCGAAATCGGATCAAGAGCGGAGCACGGCTCGTC
>JAGQSI010000456.1 GCA_020439605.1 Acidimicrobiales bacterium
CGACGCTGCCCCGAGGAGATCATCGTGGTCTCGTGCATGATCACGGTATGGACATTGTCGAAGCGCCCGACCCCTAACCCCAGCAACAGCCGGACCGCTTGGGAAGACACCATGAGCTGCATGTCCACGGTGAGCTCAAAGCCCCGCGCTTGCTCCCAGCGGGTCTCGAACATCAACGGCTCTATGAGATCACGAATCTTGGTCCGCCTTTGCAGGTCTGTGTCCCACCACTGCTTGTCGAAGGACGCGATCCGGTCCTCCCAGTCAGATGGAAGGTCACGCTTGCGGTGGAACATCACCTGATTCTGTACCACCCACCGTTAGCCAACGACACACCACAGCGGCCACCATATGTTCTATGCGTCGTCTCTCACTCGCCATGGTTGCAGGGCTACTACTCCTTTCGCTCACCTCGTGCACAAACAGTTCGGATAAAACGTCCCCAAGCACTACTACTACTTCGACCACGGCAGCCACCTCGACCACTGCTGGCCCCCATGGCCACAACGAACACATCAAAGAAGGCACCGGAACCAAGGTCAAGCAGTACTGGATCCGCGGCCACTACCTGTCTGTCGGATCCAACTTCGTCGACGAAACAAAGACCCCACTCGGAGCCGGGGCTGTGGAGGCGCTACTCGGTGGGGCGCCCAGAGCCGATGCGATCAGTGGCATGACCACGCTCATTCCCGAGGGCACCAAACTTCTCGGGCTCGACATCTCCGATGGCACCGCAACCGTGGACCTCTCAAAGGAGTTCGTGTCTGGCGGCGGGACAATGTCCATGCAGGTCAGAACAGCACAGGTCGTGTTCACGCTCACCCAGTTCCCAAGCGTCAACAAGGTGGTCTTTCATATCGAGGGCGAGGAACCTGAAGGTCTCGGCGGAGAAGGCCTACCCACCAGCTACACCAGCCGTGAAGAGTTCGACGACATCCTCCCGCGGATCCTGGTTGAGTCACCCACCCCCTACCAGAACACCAAATCACCAATAACCGTGGCGGGAATGGCAAACGTTTCGGCAGACACCGTTCATTGGGCTATCAACACCACCGAAGGATCCCCGCTCGGCAACGGATCGTCGAAGGTAACGAACAAATCCGCCGCCGGCTGGGCCAGCTTCGAGTTCCAAGCAAAGGCCAAGGCCTACAAGGGCAACGTCGTGCTGTCAGTCTGGGAACAAGACGGCGAAAAGGAATCAGACCGAAC
>JAGQSI010000457.1 GCA_020439605.1 Acidimicrobiales bacterium
TGCGCAAGCAGACCATCCACCACCTCGAATCCATGGGCATCCCGGTCGAGTACTCCTTCCATGAGGACAGCCCATCCCAGCACGAGATCGATCTTCGCTACACGGATGCGTTATCCATGGCAGACAGCATCATGACGTTTCGCCTAGTGGTGAGAGAGACAGCGATGGAACGAGGGCTATATGCCACGTTCATGCCCAAGCCCATGGCCGATGTTCAAGGTTCAGGGATGCACACCCACCTGTCGCTATTTGAAGGCGACAGCAACGTGTTCCACGATCCCGACGGCGCGCATCCGCTCTCGGAGCGTGGCCAGGCGTTTGTTGCCGGTTTGTTGCGTCACGCTCCTGAGATCACCGCTATCACCAATCAGCTCGTGAACTCCTACAAACGTCTCATCGCCGGCACCGAGGCACCTGCGCATGTGACCTGGGCCCGTAGCCATCGTGACGCTCTGGTTCGAGTACCGCCCACCAAACCGGGCAAAGAATCCTCCGTTCGGATCGAGTACCGCTCGCCAGATCCGGCATGCAACCCCTACTTGGCCTACTCGCTCATGTTGGCGGCCGGCCTCAAGGGGATCGACGAGGGCTATGTACTTCCCGAAGAAGCCTCCACGTTCCATGAACTATCGGCCAAGGAACGTGCAGATGCTGGGGTGCGAGAACTGCCACAATCGCTGGCGGAAGCTCTCGATGAGATGGAGAAGTCAGATCTGGTGCGCGAGGCGCTCGGCGACCACATCTTCGAATGGTTCCTTCGCAACAAGCGTGCAGAATGGTCCGAGTACAAAGCTCAAGTGACCCCATTTGAGCTGAACCGCTACCTGAGCGCCTGGTAGGGACCGCGCTTCAATGGAACCGCTGCTAGTTCATCCCACTCCACCGCCAACAGATTTGGCGCGTCTGTTGGATCTTGGCGGGCTCAGCTGGAAACCAGTTGCCAATGAGCGCGAAGCAACCACAGGCGCGCCTGACGGCGGTTGGGGCGGGGCAATTGTGGTGATTGGCGAAAACAGCGAGTCGGCATGGGCGCTTTGTAGAGCTATTCGCAAAGGCGCGATACCTGTTGAACCATTGCTGGTGTTGATCGGTGGCAACCGTCTGGACGAACTCGAGCACCGAGATGATCTCTACGACGACTTCTGTTTGGATCCGTTCCATCCCCGTGAACTCGAAGCGCGGCTCAGGCACTTGTTCTCACG
>JAGQSI010000458.1 GCA_020439605.1 Acidimicrobiales bacterium
GAGCTCAACCCGCGCAGTGCCGCCATCTGGTGGACCAAACAGTTCGAGAGATTTCGCCAGAACTACACCGACGCGCTCTATGAATTGGCGATGAGCGACCGCACCTGAGCGATCCAGTCGACCGGGGTATGGAGTCGAGATTGGTTAGCCGGTGTAGGCCGGCGCTGCAGAGATAGGTGTTGCGGGAACCGCGCTCGGGTTGTTTGTTGGACTCGTGGTTGTGGGCGTTGAGCCTGAGGGCACGGTGGTGGTTGGAGAGACTGGCTGTGGCGGGCACGGGGCCATGGGTTCTCCCTGAGGACTGCGAGAAGCGGCAGGGGATTGATCCGTGGGGAACTCGGTGGCGCCACTAGGTGCGCCGGTCACAGCGTCAACTATCAAACCCAAGAACTCGTTGTTGTTCCACGATGCCGGAGGTCTGGTTCCCTTCCCGGGGATCAGATTTGAGGGAGGGTAGCGTCCGAACAAATTCGGATCCGCTACTGGTTCACACTCGCTCTTGACGTAGTCGCCGTTTCTGACAACCACCATGTCCAGGCTTGGGATGACGAAGGTCATCTGACCATCGAATCCGTTCATCATGTAGATAGGGCCTTCGATCGCAGGATGCGTGCGGATCCACCACTGATAGCCGTAGTTGCCATTGGAGGCTGCGGTCCCGGTAAGGGAATTCTGGACCCACGACGAAGAAATGATCTGGTTGCCGTTCCAGCTTCCGCCCTGTAGGTAGAGAAGGCCCATCCGTGCATAGTTGCGACTGGTGGTATCGAGACAGCAGTAGGTGAGAGTGTGGCCCTTGGCGTCGCGCCACCACTCAACCTGATCCATGCCGAGTGGACCAAAGAGCTTCTCCCGGGCGTACTGGTCCGCGGGCATGCCAGTGGCGCTCTCGATCACCTTTGACAACAACATGGTGTCACCGCTGGAGTAGTTGAACCGTGTGCCCGGTGCTACCTCAACGGGACGGCTGGCTGCGTAGGCAAGCTGGTCCGGCGACATTCCCATCTGAATGATGTCGGAGCCCGCGAGGTTGGAGGCGTTGTAGTCCTCATTCCATTTCAGGCCGGACTCCATGTGGAGCACGTCAACCAAGCGGATGTTCGCCTTGGCGGTTCCTGCCCAATCGGGAAAGTACTCCG
The DNA here is from genome assembly GCA_020439605.1 of Acidimicrobiales bacterium. Taxonomy (GTDB): domain Bacteria; phylum Actinomycetota; class Acidimicrobiia; order Acidimicrobiales; family Iamiaceae; genus Aquihabitans. The sequence goes on from JAGQSI010000458.1 coordinate 1,140, forward strand.
CCATGGAGACATTGACGTCGGAAATCTTGCCTTCATCAATAGCGATACCGACC
>JAGQSI010000045.1 GCA_020439605.1 Acidimicrobiales bacterium
CATTGGCCTTAAGGGCCGGAGCGACGAAGTTGTCCGCAAACTCCTTACGAGCATCCACCACAATCGCGTCGAGTGCGCCTGCCGCAAGGGCACGCTCCTTGACCACGTCCCAGTCGTCGCTGGCCTGGCCGACATCTACTGCAAGGCAGATGACCTCCACGCCCCACTGGTCGATCATCCATCGCACTGCAACAGACGTATCGAGACCACCGCTATAGGCCAGCACTACGCGCTTCGCCACGTTCTTTCCTCTTCCTTACTTGTAAAAGTTGATATCGATCATGACAGGCCGGCCAACCCACGGAAGGCCTCAGCCACTGCTTTTCCTGTAGTGCCCTCAGAGGCAACTACAAAGATGGTGTCGTCACCCGCCACGGTACCCACTACATCGGGGTGAGCGGAACGATCCAACGCCGCCGCGACCACACTGGCGTTGCCCGGCGGAGTTCGCACTACAACAATATTGGCCGAGTGCGACACCTCGACCACATGGTCTGCGAAGGTTCTCCGCAGAAGATCTTCCGGAACACGCTGATCGCGCGGCAATTGCGGAATCGCATAAACCACATCTCCACCGCCCATCCGGACCTTCACCGCACCAAGGTCTTCGAGGTCCCTACTAACCGTGGCCTGAGTGGCAACCACGCCTTGCGACTCGAGCAACGACACGAGTTGCTCCTGACTGCTCACGGCCTGATCACCCAACACCCTTGAGATCAGGTGCTGACGTTGAGTCTTCGCCAGGCGAACCGGAGTCGACGCCTTCGCGTTCATCGCTCTGCCTCTGAAGCAATGACCAGCCATTCCAACGCGCCACGTGCCGCTGGCAACCGGTTTGCCGCTTCAGCCCAGACTCTGCTCTGGGGTCCATCGAGAACCTCGTTGGTGACCTCTTCGCCCCGATGAGCTGGAAGGCAATGCAAGAAGATCGCACCTGGCGCTGCATTGGCCATCAGGGCTTGGTCCACCCGGTACGGCTCGAAGATCGGCCGGCGCATGACGGCCTCGGCCTCTTGGCCCATCGAGTACCAGGCATCTGTCACAACGACATCTGTACCGTCCACCTCGAGGGCTGGATCTGTGCTCGATCGCACCTCTGGAGCGCCCGTGCGCTTGAACAGATCCAAATCCTTCTGTGATGGCCCGTAACCATCCGGACAAGCGAAGCGCACAGACACTGACGACATGGCACAGGCCAGCGCCAGGGACCTAGCAACGTTTGAATAGTCACCGACCCAGGTGAGGCTTCGCCCACTCAGGTCCGGACCGAACTCCTCACGAATTGTGAGCATGTCTGCGATTGCCTGAAGCGGATGGCTCAGATCCGACAAGAGGTTGACCACCGGGATCTCAACAGCCTCCGACATCCGCACCAGAACCGAATGATCGAATACACGGGCCGCAATTACCGAGTGGAAACAGGCCAATGTCCGCGCCACATCCTCAGCGCTCTCGCGACCGTCTATATCAACCTCATCTGGTTTCAGATAGATCGGGTGACCGCCGAGTTCCACAACGGCCATCTCGGTTGAGTTGCGGGTCCTGTTGGAGGGCTTTTCGAAGATCAGAGCCGCACCTCTGCCCTCGAGAACCTGAACAGGATGCTTCGAGACACATCGGGTGAGTACCTGCCCGAATTCCTCTGCACTCAGGTCGTCAATTTCTAGGAGGTGGCGGGTCATGACTGCTCTCCGAGGATGGATGCGAGAATTGTTACGGCTTTCGCTATTTCGGCTGGAGTGATGATCAAGGCTGGCGCCAGGCGCAGCGCCGAGGGAGTAACCGCATTGACCACGAGGCCTTGCTCAAGGGCGAGCCTGGTCACCTCTTTGGAATCGTTCCCCTCTTGCAACTCAACGGCTAGAATGGCTCCGAGTCCTCTCACCTCAACCACCTGCGGCAGATCCAGGAGTGCCTCGGTGAAGGATTTACCAACCTCTCGAGCCAGAGCCGGAGCATCGATCTGTTCCATGGTGGCAAGCACCGCACGCGCCGCGGCTGCAGCTAAAGGTTGACCTCCATAGGTGGTCGCGTGATCCCCGGGCACAAAGGCCTCAGCCACGTGATCTAGCGCCCAACAAGCTCCGATCGGCACGCCATTGCCGAGCGCCTTGGCCATGGTGACCACATCGGGTCTCACGCCAAAATGCTGATGACCGAACCACTCTCCGGTACGGCCCAACCCGGTCTGCACCTCATCCACCATGAACAGGATCTGACGCTCGTCACAGAGCTTGCGCACACCCTCGAAGTATTCCCGTGAGGCCGGGTTGACTCCGCCCTCACCTTGAACCGGTTCGAGCAGAACTGCGGACACAGTGGGATCTATTGCGTTGGACAGAGCCTCGAGGTTGTTCCACTCAACATGGCGAAATCCATCTGGCAGAGGCTGGAAGGCCTCATGCTTTTGTGGCTGTCCGGTGGCGTGAAGTGTGGCGAGCGTGCGGCCATGAAATGAGCCGAGAGCGCTAACCACAACGTGTCGGCCACGTCCGCCCCACTTGCGGGCAAGCTTGATCGCACACTCGTTTGCCTCCGCTCCCGAGTTGGCGAAAAAGACCTTGCCCCCACCGCCTAGGAGACGATCGAGGGTCCCTGCTACTTCTGGCCCTGGAATGGTGCCGAAAAGGTTGGAGGTGTGGAGCAGAGTTTTGGCCTGGGTAGCTACGGCCTCGGCTACCGCTGGGTGACTGTGGCCGAGGCTGGTTACAGCCAGACCGCTCAAGAGATCTAGATACTGTTTGCCCTCAGTGTCCCAAAGGAGCGAGCCTTCTCCCCGCTCGAACACGACCGGAGGTGCAGGGTAAGTGGACATCAATGGCTGGTGTGATGCGTTGGTCATGTCTGGCTCTCCGTGCGGGTCAACATCGTGCCGACACCAGCGTCTGTAAGAAGTTCGAGCAGCACCACATGTGCAATACGCCCGTCGAGGATATGTGCCGACCCAACGCCAGCAGCCACAGCATCAAGACAGGCCTCGACCTTGGGGATCATTCCTCCAGCTATCACACCGTCCGCGATCATGATGCGCGCCTTTGACGACGACAGTCGCGACACGAGACTGGATGGGTCATTGACATCAAGAAGGACACCGGCCACGTCTGTCAGGTAGATCAGCTTCTCTGCTTCTAGAGCCGCAGCGATCGCAATAGCTGCAGTGTCAGCGTTGATGTTGTAGGCCTGTCCGTCCTTGTCGGCTCCTATCGTGGAGATCACCGGGACGAAGTCTGCTGCTAGGAGCGTGTCGAGAATCTTGCGATTCACGTCCACCACATCTCCGACATAGCCAAGCTCTGGGTCACGCTGCTCGGCAACGATCAGCCCGGCATCCACCCCCGAGAGCCCAACGGCAACCTGATCACGCAGATTGATAGCAGACACGATCTCAGCATTCACGCTTCCGGTTAGAACCATCCGGGCAACATCGAGGGTTTCCTCGTCGGTGACTCTCAACCCGTCGCGGAACTCGCTCTGCTTGCCGAGGCGGTCCAACAATCGACCGATCTGGGGACCTCCACCGTGAACCACAACAACCTTGAAGCCCACCGCACGCAACAGGACTATGTCTGCTGCAAAGGAATGAGCAAGAGCTTCATCCACCATTGCGTTTCCGCCGAACTTGACCACCACGGTCCTGCCAGCGAACGCCTGAATATAGGGAAGTGCTTCTACAAGCACTCCTGCTCTTGTGGCGGCGTCGACGTCGTGAGACATGGTCCCATTCTATGCACACCCTTGCATAGCTATGCAACCGGAAGGCCTCTGGCTCCTCCTGACGGTGTTATCCAACGAACCTGTAGTAAGTTTGGGTGAATAGGAAACCAAAATCGCTACAGGTTCGTCCGGCTGGGCAAGCTCTAAGAGCCAGAACTCACCCCAACTGCATAAGGACTACGAGCCGCCGGTGTTCTCGTCTATGTATTCATGGGTTAGATCGTTGGTCAGCACAGTGAAGTTGCCAGAGCCCAACCCCAGGTCACATTCGATGACGAGGCGACGCTGCGCCATGTGTGCCCTAACGGCTTGCTCATCGTGAGCAATGCTAACGCCTGAGCCTGCAACCTGTATGCCGCCGTAGCTGACCGCAACTCTTTCCTGCTCGAAGTCAATACCCGCACTTCCAAGCTCGCTAGCCAGGCGACCCCAGTAGGGATCCTGCCCGAACCAGGAGCATTTGCAAAGGGCGCTGCGCGCTATGGCACGTGCCCCTGCCTCAGCATCTTCATCGTTTCGCGCACCCGTCACCGTCAATTTCACGACCTTTGTGGCACCTTCTGCATCAAATGCCATCTGATAGGCAAGATCCGCGCATGCCTTACCAATCGCCTCGGCGAGGTCCTGTTTCGGGACCGGGCCAGCCTTGCCTGATGCGAGGATTATGACGGTGTCGTTGGTTGAGCGACAAGCATCGGTCATCAAAATGTTGAAGCTGTTGGAGACACCTGCACGCAGCATCTGACGCAGTTCAACCGAAGTTGCATCAGCATCTGTGGTCAGCACCGCAAGCATCGTTGCCATGTTCGGCGAGAGCATCGCTGCGCCCTTTGCCATCCCCCCAACCACCGCGGCAGTGGAACCCACCGGAACAACGACCTCTTTGCGATAGGTGTCGGTGGTACGGATCGCCTCAGCGGCATCTGTGCCGCCATCAGCACTTCGGGCCGCAACAAGGTCGTCTATCCCTGACAGAATTGTGTCGATCGGCAGTGGGATACCGATCAATCCAGTGGAACACACAAGAACGTCTTCTGTTGCGCTGCCCAACGATTGCGCCGTTACCCGGCACATCGCCTGAGCATCACTGCGCCCCTGGGCACCGGTAGCGGCATTTGCATTGCCAGAGTTGAGAATGACCGCAGAGGCGTGACCAAGAGTGCGGCGCAGATGATCGTCTGAGGTAAGCACCGGCGCTGCAGTCATCTTGTTGTCCGTGAAGACGCCAGCAGCCGCTACCGGCTCTCCCGACTCGGTGGCCACGAGCGAGAGATCTAGATCTCCTGAGGGTTTGATTCCACAGTGAATCCCAGACGCCACAAAGCCTTTTGGTGCAGTAACACTCATCGAAGTTCCTATGTAGGTTGGCGGATCGTTGGTCGAGCAGAGCTAAGAGTAGGGCTAAGGGTAGAGACCTACGGTTGGCAGCCCTGCCCCTTCGTCCAAACCCAGCGCAACGTTGGCGGCTTGGATCGCTCCCCCACTAGCACCCTTTGTGAGGTTGTCCAGCGCCGCAATGGCTAGGACCCAACCGGTGCGCTCATCGGCCACCGCAGTGACATGGACTTGTTGCGAACCAAGGGTTGCCTTGGTGGAGGGGGCTTCTTGACGAACCACAACGAAGGGTTCTGATGCGTAAGCACTTCTCATCGCCTCCATCAACTCAGCAGTGGAGGTTTTCGATGTTGGTCTGGCGTAGCAGGTTGCGAGGATTCCCCTGTTCATTGGTGCGAGGTGCGGCGTGAACAGCACCTGAGCCTGCGCGCCTGCAACATGTGTCAGGTTCTGCTCGATCTCTGGAGTGTGGCGATGGGTCAAGAGGCCATAGGCGCTGAAGTCCTCATCCACGCTGCAGAAAGTCGTGGTGGGCTTGGGTGGTCTTCCTGCTCCAGACACCCCGCTTGCAGCGTCAACCACTATCCCGGTTGGTTCGATCAGGCCTTCTGCTAGCAGCGGTGCGAGCGCCAGAGTTGCTGTGGTTACGTAGCAACCCGGTGTCGCTATCAACTTTGCGGAGCGAAGCTCCTCACGAAAAAGCTCTGGGAGTCCATAAACCGCTTGGGCCAACAACTCAGGAGCGGTGTGCTCCTGTCCGTACCACGTTGGGTACAAACCAGCGTCCTTGAGACGGAAGTCTGCGCCGAGATCCACAACTACCCGATCAGCGCTGAGCAGGGACGGAACGATTGCTTGAGATGCGCCGTGAGGAAGCCCACAAAAGATCACGTCCACATCGTCGGCCAAAGACGGGCTATAGGTGTCAAAGACGAGATCTGGATAGGAGCTGGAAAGACTTGGGTAGAGATCTCTTGCCTTCACCCCAGCCTGGCTGTCTCCCGTGGCGAACACGAGCTCGAAGTGCGGGTGTGACGCGATCAAACGGAGCAACTCAGCTCCGGTGAAACCAGAAGCGCCGACGATGCCTACCTTGACTGACATACCCTCATCTTATGCGTCTACTTGCATGATTATGCAAGTATGACACCCTTGCGGTTCTCAGATGGAGGCGCTGCTGGGAGCAACCCGGAAGTCAGCCATTGCTCAGCCGGCGTAGTTCGGCGACGCCCGCAGCGGGACCGCCGATGGAGCTGGACCATCGTTTGATGCAGGTGCGCCAGAGCTGTGACTGCCAACTGTGTCGGGGACCGTGGTGGATACAGCGTTGTGTTCAGGCATGGATGTAGTGGTGGTTGAGGACAGAGAATCTGGCGACGTTGTGGTGGTGGTGCTGGTGCTGGTGCTGGTGGTGGTGGATACGGTCCGACTTCCACACTGCACTGCTGAATCACGATCGAAGTTCCAACCCTGAATTCTGTAGTTCTCATCAACCACTCCATCGCCGGGAAAGCCTTTGCTTGGCCCGATCGAAAAACAACGACCATCAGAAAAGTCCACCTCAACCGCCGAGAATGCTTGTGTGGTCGATCCCCTGACGAAGCGAATATCCAAATTCCCGAGTGGCGTTTGCGAATCCGGCGCAACGATGTCGCCATCAAGCACCAGGAAGGGCAACTCGTAGTCTCCAGCTCTGCACAGATAGGCGTGGTTCAGAGTGAACTCTGCGTGTTCGCCGTCAAACAGCGCCATGGACCCAGTGGTGACTGGGCCGAGCGGTATAGACCCGCAGCCCATCATTCCCATGATAGGACCTGGCGTGGCACCTACGTCTGCAAAATCATTTGCAGCGCCATCGATGTCGCTGGTCCACCCAACAAAAGCTTCTTCACGCAAATCAAACGGTGTTGTCTCACCAGCCCACAGGCCGCGACTAGATGCCAGCGACGGAACTACCGCTACGCCTGCAGTCGCGACCAACCCAACGACAAGTGCGCCGATGATTCTGCGGTACATCCACGCAAGCTACATCAGGGAACTACTCCTCGCAAGCTGGGCGAAGTTCATGAACTCCACTAGGTCGCACAATCAATGCTTGACAAGGCGAGACAATAGCCACATAATCTGGACTCGTGTCCAGTACCAGTGTCCAGCAATTGGATCTAGCTCCAAGACGCCACCTCAGCGCCCGACAATCACAAACACTCGACCGCCTCGTTCAAGCCGCCGTCGAAGAGGTTGCAGCTACTGGCTACAGCTCCCTCACCGTGAGAAATGTCGCCAAACGCGCCGGGGTTGCTTCCGGAACCGCCTACACGTACTTCGCTTCCAAGGAACATCTCGTATCCGAGGTCTACCTGCGCAGGTTCACTGCACAAGCAGAACCAGCATTTGACCCGAACCGCTCCCCCGCTGAGCGTGCAACAGATGCACTCCTGGCCTTTGCGCTGACCGTCTCGGACGAAACAGAACTAGCGGCCGCGGTCACTGTGGCCATGCTGGCGGATAATCCCGAGGTTCGCGATCTTCGAGTGCAGATTGGCCTCGAGGTACGGCGCAGGCTCACCAACGCTCTTGGAGATGATGTCGACCCCATCGCCGTGAGAACGCTTGAGCTTGCAACAGCTGGAGCACTACTTCAGGTCGGCACTGGCCACCTTGCCTACGGAGATGTGGCACCCATCCTCCGAGAAACCGCAGACCTCGTCCTGGGAGAAACCCGCAGATGACCATTACGGACCAAGCAACATCCACTCCCCTTGTCTATGACCCGTATGCATATGAGATCCATGAGGATCCATATCCCACCTATCGACGGATGCGAGAGGAGGCGCCTGTATACCGAAACGACGAACGCAACTTCTGGGCTTTGAGCAGATACGACGATGTCATGGCCTCATTTCGAGATTCGGAGCGGTTCTCGAACGCCCACGGAGTCTCCATCGACCCAGCAGCGAGCGGTCCGAACGCCCACCGGACCATGAGCTTCTTGGCCATGGATCCGCCACAACACGGGCGGATGAGAGGGCTCGTCAGCCGCGGGTTCACGCCACGTCGTGTTGCAGAGATGGAACAGGGCATCCGGAATCTAACGACTGAACATCTCGACCGATGCTTGGAGATGGGTTCGTTCGACTTCGTCGCCGAGCTCGCTGGCAAGGTGCCGATGGATGTGATCTCCGAGATGCTTGGGGTTCCGCATTCTGATCGTGTCGAGTTGCGGCGCCTTTCAGATCTGTTGATCCACCGCGAGGAGGGCGTTACAGATGTCCCACCCGCGGGGATCGAGGCTGCCCTGCAACTCGTCATCTACTACGCAGACATGATCTCGAGCCGTAGAGCCAACCCAGGCGACGATCTAATTACTGCGCTTTGCGCTGCCGAGGTGGACGGCGACCGCCTCAGCGATGACGAAATCACAAGCTTCTTGTTCCTAATGGTGGTGGCCGGCAACGAAACCACCACCAAGTTGTTGGCGCACGCTTGGTACTGGGGAGCACTGAATCCCGACGAGCTGACCAAGCCATATCACGACCTGGCTCGTGTGCCGGATTGGGTTGAGGAGACTCTGCGCTACGACACCTCCAGTCAGATGCTGGCGCGTGTCACCACTACCGATGTTGAGCTCCACGGAGTCACAATCCCGAAAGGTGATCGAGTACTGCTGCTCGCTGGATCAGCTAACCGTGATCACAGAGCATTCCCCGATCCTGACCGTTTCAGCTTGGACCGTGACCGAGACTCAGTTGGGATCGCGAGCTTTGGAGTGGGTCGTCATTTCTGCATGGGAGCTTCACTGGCCCGCCTAGAAGCACGTGTAGTTCTTGAAGAACTCATGAAGAGAACCTCTAGCTACGAGATCGATGCGGGACTAGCAAGACGAGTCCACTCCGTCAACGTTCGAGGGTTCGAGAACCTTCCGACCACGGTGGTCGCGCGCTGATGCCAGCGTTTGAACCCCATCCGTCGCGACGCCCAGCACTTGTCACCGGCGCTTCATCTGGAATTGGTGAGGCCACCGCGTGGGCACTTCATGAACAGGGCCATCCGGTGGTGGTTGCCGCCCGTAGAACTGAACGTCTAGAGACCCTCGCCACCAAGATCTCGGCCGATGGAGGCGAAGCACTAGCGGTAGAGCTAGATCTCGCAGACCCGGGCTCGATCGATCGCTGTGCAACCACGGCACTCGAAGCCTACGGCGAAATCGACATAGTGGTGGCCAACGCCGGAGTGGTGGGCCCATATACCGCTCTTGGGGCAGACCCAGATGTGTTTTGCACCAACGTTCAGGTCAACCTGCTCGGAACCCAAAGACTCCTGTCACACCTAGGTCCATCGATGGTGGAGCAGGGCCACGGAGACATCGTGTTCGTCTCCTCAGATGTCGTGGTTCGCCCACGTACCCACATGTCGTCCTATGTTGCGGCCAAGGCCGGGCTCGAGGGCCTCGCACGGGCGATGCAGATGGAGCTGGAGGGCACCGGTGTACGTGCGGGCATGGTTCGCCCCGGGCCATCGAGCACAGAACAGGGAACGGACTGGGATGAGGACACCATCAATCACATCATCCCCACCTGGCAGCACTGGGGTCTGCTTCGCCACAACGGTGCACTCCAGCCCATCAACGTTGCCAACGCGATCGTGACGATGGTGAGCGTCCCGAAGGGCACTCACCTGACACTTATCGAGATCGAACCAGAAGCTCCAGTGCGCTCTGAAAGGACCTACCGATGACTGACCTTGGCGTACGACCAACCGCGTTGCCGGACCCACCAAAGCTCTCTGGCGAAAGTGGAGACACTGGCCATCTAGAGGAGCTGCGCACAGATCCGATCGGCTTGTTGGAACGCACCCGCACGGAATGCGGCGACGTTGGTGAGTTCCGCCTCGCCGACAAGGACGTGGTGCTTCTCACCGGCGCTGAAGCGAACGAAGTGTTCTTCAGGGCCAGCGATGAGGAACTCGATCAGGCCGCGGCCTATCCGTTCATGAAACCGATCTTTGGCGAAGGTGTGGTATTCGACGCCTCACCCGAACGTCGCAGGGAGATGCTCCACAACATGGCATTGCGCGACAAGATGATGAGAGGCCACGCCCAGACCATCGAGCGTGAAGTCAACGAGATGGTGCAGCA
>JAGQSI010000459.1 GCA_020439605.1 Acidimicrobiales bacterium
GCCCGTGAGCGAGTGGAAGCGGATTTCGATCTCAAGGATCAGATATCGGCCTTCTCGGCTCTGTTGAATGAGGCCGCTGGCCGATGACCCATCCACCGCCACGGTGCCCCCGAGTCGTGCTCGTGGTTCCACGATTCCCGCAACTCTCCGAGACCTTCATCGCCAATAAGGCAGTCGGTCTTGTTGGGCGCGGGTGGGATGTCCAGATCGTGTGTTCCGGTTCGTCACAAGAACAATGGGGTGCCTTTGGGCCAGACCACCCGGTTCATTGCCTCAAAGATCGGGTCCACGTTACCGCGGACCTGTCCAAGTCCGTCCGCCTACCCTCGGAGCTGCTCAAGTCTGTCTCTCAGCTTAGTTCAACAAGTAGCGAGGTAATCCGGTCTTATTTGAAGGACGGCTCTGCCCCACTCGCTAATCGGGCCAAGGACCTCCTGATTGACGCCACCATCGCCAATCTCAACCCGGACATCATCCACTTCGAGTTTGGCTCGTTGGCTGTTGAGCGAATGGCGATCGGCCGGCGGTGCGGGGCAGCGGTCTCAGTCTCGTTTCGAGGTTCAGATCTAAACATTATTGGGATTGACGATCCCTGCTACTACCGGGATATTTGGCAACATGCCAACGGTATTCACATCCTAGGAGAGGCCTTATGGCAAAAGGCGCTCAGCCGAGGAGCGCTACCCGAAACCAGCCACTCGGCCATACCCCCAGCGCTTGATGCCTCCAAGATCACACCTGCTGTACCGCGAGACGGGTGCCTTGGTAGTCAGAATGACCCTCTCAGACTGCTGTCGATTGGCCGCCTCCATTGGGTAAAGGGTTACGAATACGCCCTAGAGGCTGTGGCTGAGTTGCGACAACGCGGCCTGAATGTTGAATACAGGATTATCGGTGATGGCCCTCATCTAGAGGCGGTGGCTTTCTGGCGTCATCAACTCGGGTTGGATGATGTGGTGCAGTTGCTATTGGCCGTACCACCTCACGAGATCGCAAGTCAGCTGGCATGGGCCGACGTGATGATCCATACCGCAACTTCGGAAGGATTCTGCAACGCTGTCTTGGAGGCTCAAGCCCACGGTGTACCAGTGGTTTGTAGTGATGCCGACGGGCTGAGCGAGAACGTGAAACACGGCGAAACTGGCCTTGTAGTTCCAAGACGAGACTCGGGTGCGGTGGCCGACGCGGTCA
>JAGQSI010000460.1 GCA_020439605.1 Acidimicrobiales bacterium
TTCGGCCGTCTCAGCAGACCCCATGGCCAAGCTCCAGGACGACGCCAAACCAATGATTAGACAGGTCGTTACCGACGTGTTGGTGGCCGAGGCTGTATCTGATCGCCACGAAGCAGATCTGGTGCCGACACTGGCTGTGCTTACTGCCTCGGTGGAACTTGCTATGGGCAATCCCGGTGCGGAACTGGTTCCACAGAGCAATGACGTCACTGCTGGCGCTGCAGCCACCTTGAGACGTGAGTTGGTGGACCAGGTCTGTGCAGAAGTGGCGCGCCGGCGTCGTGACGCTGCCACCATGTCCTTTGATGATCTGTTGGTGATACTCCGAGATTCGGTACTGGACGAAGCCCTAGGGGCAGCTGCTCGGCAGGTGATCGCCTCCCGTTACCGAGTCGCGATGATCGATGAATTCCAGGACACGGATCCGGTCCAATGGGAGATCTTCGATGCCCTCTTCGGGCAACACCATGCAGCGACTCAATCGGAGAACGATCTCATATTGGTGGGTGATCCGAAACAGGCGATCTATGCATTTCGCGGCGCAAACGTTCACACCTATCTGCAGGCTGTCGGATCGCCGGGCACGGCAAAGTCCACGTTGAGTACCAACTGGCGCTCGGATCCCCAGGTGTTGAGATCGGTCGAGGAACTCTTCAAAGGGGTCACCTTTGGAGATTCGCAGATCGGCTTCGTTCCTGTTGGCTGGCCGGAGGCTCACAACTCGAGATCAATGAAACTGAACTCAGGGGCGCCACTTTCGGCTATGTCCATCCGTTTGGTGGATGGGGAAGGGGTAACGCGTCGCAAGAGTGGCAATAGGAACCTCTCCACCGCTGAAGGAGCAGAGCACGTCTTTCATGACCTGGTTGTTCATATTCGTACTCTTCTGGAAACCTCACAGATACCGGACGATCAAGCACAGGGCGGATACAGGCCTCTGCGTCCAGACGATGTAGCTGTTCTGGTCCACTCCCACCGAGAAGCAGCGACCATCCGTAGTCATCTGACAGATGCGAATATCCCAGCTGTGCTCACCAAGGGTGACGATGTCTTGCAATCCGATGCCGGGTTCCAATGGCATTGTCTCCTGAGGGCTTTGGCACGGCCTTCGGACTCGAAGAGAGCTCGTGCTCTGGCTCTCAGTTGGTTCGGAGGCTTGGAGATCACTGAGCTCGCCGCCCTCACGGAC
>JAGQSI010000461.1 GCA_020439605.1 Acidimicrobiales bacterium
CCATTTCTTGCCGGCGTATGGAGTGAGGGCTCCGGCGAGAACCGTTGGGTCATTGCCCATGATCACGCATTCGACCCCGGCTATCACCCCAATCCCCACAACCATTCCGCCGCCCATCGTGTAGTCGCTCTCGTACGCGGCGAGCGGGCTGATCTCCAGGAACGCGGTGTCGGGGTCCAACGCGTTTGCGATGCGCTCTCGGATTGGGAGCTTGCCCCGGCTGCGATGGCGTTCCATCCGTTGCGGGCCACCTCCAGCATCTGCTTGGTCGAGCAGGTCATCGATAACGCTGATCTGTTCGAGGACATCATCACGGTTTCGCAAGAACATCTCGCTGCCGGTGTCGAGCGAGGAGCCGAGCGGTGGGGCTAGCAGTGAACGCGCCATAGCAGTGACACTATCGGCGGTAATCTCTGTTCGCCAGTGTTACCATCTACTCGATTCGATTTCACAGGGGGAATCCATGAATAACAACGTCACGGAGATGCTCGGTATCGATGTACCGATCTTCGCCTTCAGCCATTGTCGAGACGTGGTGGCCGCGGTATCCAAAGCGGGCGGCCTTGGCGTACTTGGGGCGGTTGCCCATTCCCCCGAACAGCTCGAGATCGACATCAAGTGGATCGAGGAACAGGTCGGCCCCGACCTTCCCTATGGAGTGGACCTGATCATCCCCGCCAAATATGCGGGAGATGAGGGCGGCGGCTACACCATGGCCGATATTGCCACCCTCATCCCGCAGCAGTATTGGGACAAGGTTGAAGAGATCTTGGCGCGCTATGAGGTACCCCCGCTCGCCGACGAGGGCGGGGTGGTGTTCGGGATCTCAGGCGATACTCCCCTCCCATTCTCCGAGAAGTCAGCGGGGCCACAACTAGAGATCGCGTTGGCTCACCGCACAGCGTTTGTGGCCAATGCCCTAGGCCCACCACCCGCTCACATGATCGAGCGGTGCAAAGAAGAGGGTCGCATCGTTGGGGCGCTGGCCGGCAAGGCAGTTCACGCTGAGCGTCACGTGCAGGCCGGAGTTGACATCATCGTGGCCCAGGGCGGCGAAGCTGGCGGCCACACGGGCGAGATCGGTTCCATGGTGCTGATCCCCGAGGTTGTTGATGCTGTGGCTCCGGTGCCGGTTCTGGGCGCGGGCGGTATTGGTCGAGGTCGACAAATGGCCGCAG
>JAGQSI010000462.1 GCA_020439605.1 Acidimicrobiales bacterium
GATCCACTCGACTCCCTTGGTTTTCGGGCGGCAACTTTCGAGTTGCCCGAGCAGATGGCTGCGGCGGTCAGGAGTCTCCATGTGACCGGCACCTTGCCGGCCCATGATGAGATCGCCAACGTCCTTGTACTTGGCACCGGAGCCGCTGGCTGGACCGGTGACCTTCTGCGAGCGGTTGTTGCGCCTTTCATGCCTGTTCCCTTGGTGGTTCACAAGGGTTTCGAGCCTCCGTCCTTTGTGGACCCATCAACTCTCGTGGTTGCAATCTCCGCCTCAGGGGATTCTCCGGAGGTTGTTGCGTCAGCATCGACGTGTCTAGAGGCCGGGGCGAAGCTCTTTGCTGTGACTAGCGGAGGTCAACTCGGAGCAATGGCAGATGCGGCCGAGGCGCCGACTGTCTATCTCCCAAGGGCATCGGGTGAAACCCATGTGCCACCACGTGCGCGAGTGGGAGCATTGGCCATTCCGGTTCTGAAAGCTTTCGATCAGTTGGGTTTCTATCCCGGTGGAAGGGACTGGATTCGCCTAGCCATAGAGCAGGTTCGTAAACGTCGAGACGAACTCGATAGTTCTGACAGCTCCGCAGAGCATCTCGTTCGGAGACTGGCCGGAACTCTTCCACTCATCTATGGCGGTGGCACCTTGGGTGTCGTTGCAGCAGGGCGCTGGAAGGCTCAGATCAATCTCTCAGCCAAGGCCCCCGCGTTTGTGGCCGAACTGCCAGATGTGGTGCATGGTGAGCTTTCCGGTTGGGGCCAGCACGGAGACATAACCCGTCAGGTGCTTTCGTTGATGTTGCTGCGCCACGACTTTGAGCCACCTGAGGTTCAAGAACAGTTCGATCTCGTCCAAACCTGGACAGACGAGGTTGTGACCGGAATCCATACCTTGCAGGCCGAAGGCGAAGGTTGCTTGGCTCAGCTCATGGACCTTGGCTTCTACGGCGACGTAGTTGCGCTGGGCTTGGCACGAGACGCCGGAATAGACCCGGGGCCAACCCCTGTCATATCGCTATCTCCGAGTTCTGATGCCGAAGCTTCCTGACGAATTGCTCCAACTCGCAAACCGGGTATCCAATCGAGGTCGATGGGGCCAAGAT
>JAGQSI010000463.1 GCA_020439605.1 Acidimicrobiales bacterium
CCACATCGCCGCGCAGAGTTCGAGGGACTCCTTGGTGGAGGCCTCCGGTCAGCTTCGGGTACTGGCGGTTTCGTTGACCAAGATCGCCAATGACATTCGCTGGATGGCCAGTGGTCCAGCCACCGGGCTGGGGGAAATTCATTTGCCTGACCTTCAGCCCGGATCGTCGATCATGCCGGGCAAGGTGAACCCGGTTTTGTGTGAAGCAGTCACGCAGGTGAGTGCGCAAGTCATCGGAAATGACGCGGCGATCGCGTTCAGCGGGAGTCAGGGGAACTTCGAGCTGAACGTCTACATGCCGGTCATGGCCCGCAATCTTCTCGAGTCGATCGAGTTGCTCGCCAACGTGACCAAGCTGTTCGCCGAAAGGTGCATAGACGGGATCGAGGCCAATACCGAGAAATGCCGCACCTACGCCGAAACTTCACCGGCGGTGGCAACGTCGTTGAATCCGTTCCTCGGCTATGAGCGCACAGCGGAGCTGATCAAGAGCGGAAAGCCGATCCGAGAATTGGTTGCCGCTACTGGCGAGTTGAGCGACGAAGAGCTCGACAGGGCTCTGGACGTGCTGAAGCTAGCCCTTGGCGGGTGAGCCCTCGAAGGGCCCAGGGTCCCCAGCGGCCGGAAGCTTGGGGAAGTTCCACGAGGTGACCTTGGCAACGAGCTTGCCGAGGTTCTCCCACTCCTGGGGATCCCAACCTTCGGCCTGACCAATGATGGCAAGGTCCTGGCGGATGTAGACCAGAGCAGGCAGCTTCTCAAGACCGACAGCCTTGACAAACTCGCGATCCGGGTCTGCGTAGGTGAGGAACTTCTCCGCCCACGGGCCCAAGAAACGCTTGGTGTCTGCCTCGTCTGCGGTGACGATCCAAGAGACACGGGCGTCGGCGCCGGTGAAGTTCTCCAGGAACCGACCGGCGGTCTCGAGCAGCCATGCGCTCTGTTGCGTGTAAGGGTCAAGCACCACCGTGAGCATCTGGAACGTGGTTGTCCACTCAGCGAGGGTTGCTGAGCGACCCCCAACGGCGGTGAGCTTGGTATCTGGCGCGACCTGTGTGACCACGGCGGCGAGGGTAG
>JAGQSI010000464.1 GCA_020439605.1 Acidimicrobiales bacterium
GAAGACGTCTCCTACGGTTTTGCTTGGGCCCACGACTCGCAGACCTGCTGGTACACCACCATCGACGACGCCGAGCGCCCCCACGAGGTCTGGCGCCATCTCGTGGGCACCAACCCAACCACTGATGAACGAGTGTTCAGCGAAGCCGACGAGCGTTTCCACGTCACAGTTGGGTCATCACGCTCTGGTGATGTTGCGGTCATCTCCGCCGGCAGCGCCGTAACCGATGAGAGCTGGCTGCTCGATGCTCACAACCCGAGCGCTCCACCGCAGGTGGTCATGGCTCGCTCTCAAGGTATTGAGTACTCGGTGGCTCACAGGCCCGGTGAATTGTTCATCACCTCCAACCGTGACGCCGAGGACTTCGCTGTGTGGCGAGCGGCGCTCAATGGTCTCGAAATTGCCCCGGAACATCAATGGGACCTTGTCATCGAGCACTGCCAAGGTCGCCGCATCAATGGTGTGGAGACCTTCGCGAACCATGTCATCGTCCACGGCCGAGCCAATGGTTCTACAGCACTGTGGGTACTTGACCCGGCTGCCAAAACTCTCGAGCAGTTCCCAATGGATGATGAGGTGGGCACCCTCTCGCCGAGTTCCAACCCCAGCTTTGATGCCACCGAATACCGTTTCGCTTACGAGTCCTTGGCAACCCCACCGTCGCTGATCGAACAGAACATCGCCACCGGTGAACGCACGGTGCTCAAGGTGTTGCCAGTGCTTGGCGACTTCGACCCCTCGTCGTATCGGACCGCGCGCCAGTGGGCCACTGCCTCGGACGGCACCAGGATTCCCATCTCGCTCGTTTGGAGTCCAGAGCGCCAACAACAACCAGGGCCCAACCCTTGCCTTCTCTATGGCTACGGCGCGTATGAGGTGAGCATGGATCCATGGTTCTCCATCACTCGACTGTCGCTTCTCGATCGGGGCTTCACCTTTGCTATTGCCCACGTCCGCGGCGGCGGAGAGCTTGGTAGAGCGTGGTATGAGAACGGCAAGTTCGGCTTCAAGAAGAACTCGTTTTCTGACTTCGTGGCGTGCGCCCAACATTTGTCGGACCAAGGGATCACCAG
>JAGQSI010000465.1 GCA_020439605.1 Acidimicrobiales bacterium
CGGGCTCGGCGCTGTGGTGATGGTGTGGGTCGCGCGCAGGCACCCGGCGTTCTTCCGTGGCGAGGTGATCAGGCGGGCGTCCTCGCTGGAGGATGCGGCGCTTAAGGCGTAGCCGTCGACAAGCAACGCAAGCTAGCGATAAAGCGCCTCGATGACGCGCGCGACGCCGAACTCGTCGTTGCTGGTGGTGACCTCGTCGGCCGCCGCCTTCACGGCCTCGCGCGCGTTGCCCATGGCATAGCCGCGGCCGGCCCAGGACAACATCTCGATGTCGTTGGGCATGTCGCCGAACGCCATGATCTCCGCGCGCTCGATGCCCAGGATCGCCGCGAGGTCGGCCACGCCCGTCTGCTTGGTCACCCCCGGCGCGGAGACCTCCAGCAGGCCGTAGCCGATGGAGAAGGTCACGTGCGCGAGGTCGGCGGGGATCCCGGGGCGCACGAGGTCGTACATCCCCTGCGCCGTGAGCTTGTCGTTGCGCAGCAGCAGCTTGATCGCGGGCTGGCTTAAGACCTCCTCCTCGGAGCCCATGCCGTGCTCGTCGCTGACCCAGGCGTGCTCGTACTCGGGCGTGACTAGGAACAGCTCGGCCTCGCGGTCGAAGGCGGACACGCCCGCGCGCTCCACCGCCACGCCCACCCCGCCGTGCGCCGAGAGCGCCTCGCGGGCGTGGCCCACCAGCTCGAGCATGGCCGAAGGCGAAAGCGCGCGGGTGGTGAGGATGCGGTCGCTGTCGGAGTCATAGAGCACCGCGCCGTTCGCGCACACGCAGATGGGGCGCAGCGGGAGCTGCTCGAGCACCGGGAACAGCCAGCGCGGCGGGCGGCCGGTGGCCAGGGCGAAGTAGCCGCCGCCCGCGGAGAAGGTGGCGAGCGCCTCGCGTAGCCTGCGGCTGACGCGCTCGCGGGAGTCGATGAGCGTGCCGTCGACGTCGCTGACGATGAGCTTGGGGGCTGCGAGACTCATGGTGCTGCGTGAACTCCTTGCAGGAACGTAGGAACCTAGGGCTTCTTGCTCGGGGCGAGCTTCTTTGCTGCCTTTGCCGCCTT
>JAGQSI010000466.1 GCA_020439605.1 Acidimicrobiales bacterium
CGTTGACGCCTCCCATAGCGACCAGCCACAGAGTTGAACGAGCGGCCACCCGTCGCGGTGAGTCTCCTTGGCGGGCAGCCATCAGTTCGGCGAGAACATGAGGAATCAATGCGTAAGGGAGTTGCCCGGCAGACTGAAAGAACGTCACTGAGATGGTTGCCGGAGCTAGCGCATAGACGAGCGCTGAGGAGATCCGCCCGCCAGCGGTGGAGATGCCAACCGCCTTGGCTACACGATGTGCTCCCCACAGAGACACCACCACTATGCCTGCTAGCCAAAGACGTTGGGTTAGCCACGGTGGGCTTGAAACAGCATCGCCGATCATGTTCCACATGCCCATCGGGAACAGGTACCCGATCGCTTGGTTCTGCACCCGTCCGAACCCGGCCGAAGGATCCCACGCACTGAGCGAACGCGAGGCCATCGTCCACGGGTCCAGAACCACGTCAAGTTTGGTTTCAGGGACGATACGTCCGTTGTCCTGCAACAACACGACAACAGTGATCACGACACTCGACAGCCAGAGCGCTGCTCGCTCGCGTGAAGCTGTCAACGGTTGTTTCATCAGAGTGGAGTTTGGTGCATGAGAGGGGCCATACGATGCCGTTCATCGAAAGTCCACAGCTTGAGACCCCCAACCAAAGGTTCGCGGCCCTCGAAGGGATCAGAGCCCTGTGCGCTTTGGCAATCGTTGTTTTCCATGCTCGGACCTTTACCGGACCACCATGGGGAACAGGTGGTGGCGAAGGTGATGCGGGTCCATGGTTGGCGCACCTAAACGTTGGGGTCAGTGTCTTTTTTGTCTTGTCAGGGTTCTTGTTGTTCCGGCCTTTCGTTCAGGCCCATCTGACAGACGAGGGTCCACCGGTGCTTCGTGGGTACCTGGCCAGAAGAATGATTCGTATCTATCCGGCCTACTGGCTGGCGCTGATTCTCAGCACAATGATCCTTGGCCTCGACCTTGGCAACTGGTGGGCGACGGTTCGTATCTACACACCCACCCACA
>JAGQSI010000467.1 GCA_020439605.1 Acidimicrobiales bacterium
GGTGTGGGTCCCTATCTCGCCGGCTAGTTCTGGGTCGTCGACGTAGAACTGCTGCTCAATCTGTTGAAGAATTCGCTGTTCGTCCTCAGATAGCGGCACGGGCCCTTCCCTTCGTTGTGAGCCGTTGGCCAGCCGGCACCTTGCCATTGTCGCACAGCGGAGCCCTGCTCACAACGCGCCAGGAGTGTCAGTTTTACGTTCTGGTGCATTTGGCCCCCACTGCTGCTCACCGCTTTGCACAACCTTGAGTCCCGCTGGGCCAGCTAGGCGTGCTGGCCCCAAGGAAGCTCGACCAAATCGAGCACGCACAGCAGAAATTGCATCTTCGGCCTGATCCCATCTGTCCTGATCGGCTGGGGCGAGCAGGTCATCGAGCGACATCTGAGTCGGTGCCTCGTCGTCGAAATGGCTAACTCCCACCCCGAGCAGGCGAACCCCTTGTCTGGTATCCACCGTGTCGAGCAGGGTTCGGGCCACTCGAGAAATGCGACGGCCGGAATCGGTGGCGGCGGCCAACGTCTCGGAGCGGGTGATCGTGGAGAAATCCCCGAAGCGGATCTTCACTGTGATTGTTCTGGCGTGTTCACCCATGTCTCGCAGACGAGCGCCCACCGCATCACCAAGTCGGGTCAGCTCTGTGGCGAGGGCTTCTGGGTCTGCAATGTCTGTTGGATAGGTTTGTTCATGACTGACGGACTTGGCCCTTTGATCGGGTTGAACCCGTCTCGGATCTTGTGCATTTGCCAACTCATGAAGGTGAAGGCCCGCAGCCTTTCCCAGCGATGCAACCAGTGCGTCCACCGGCAACGCCGCTAGATCTCCGACGGTCGAAACTCCCAGTCGAGATAGTCGTTCGAAAGTCGCCGGCCCAACACCCCAGAGCGCACGTATGGGCAAAGGATGGAGAAATTCGATCTCTGAGCCGCCCTCGACCTCGAACACTCCAGCACCCGGCACCGGACCCTGCGGCGATGCCTTTGGCTTGGCCGCCTCCGAT
>JAGQSI010000468.1 GCA_020439605.1 Acidimicrobiales bacterium
CTATGTAGAGGCCATCAGCCTCATAGCCCAGCTCTCTGAGCAGGTCCCACACAGCGAGGCTGTCCTTGCCGCCAGACACCGCAACCAATACACGGTCGCCGGGGTTGAGCATGTCGAAATCATCGATGGCTTTGGTGACCTGATCTCGGCAAAGCCTCAAGAAATGGTCAACGCAGAAGTTGGCATTGTGGCGCCTGATATCGATGACAGCCGGCTCTCGACAGACTCTGCATTTCATAGGGCACCGCCTGAGATGACCGGTCTGATCTCAATCTCATCGGAGTCGCTGAGCATTGCATCGCCCGGTACAAGGGTTCCGTCTCGGATAACTAGAACTGACTCACGATTGAAATCAAGTTTCTGCAGTAACGAGACAATGCTTATCGGCCCTTGAAATTCAAGGTCGCGCGATGGGTTACGTAGATGGACCTTCACGACACTCATCCTGCCCGGTTGGGGCTGCTGGCAAAACTGTGGCAGTTAGCGCTTGGACTTCTTTTGGACTCGAGCCTGCTTCTTGGCGGCTCTGCGGCTTAGGTTGGCGCTCGTAGCTTCTGGGGAAGCTGTGCTCTCTATGGTGGCTACACCGTTGGCGATAATCATCCTCTGGCCAGGCTTGAGTTCTTCAGATAGAAGAATCTCCTCCCTACGAGCACCCAACCGACGGATGGTTCGCAACGTCCACAGCCCTGTGCCTACATAGAGCCAGCCCTTGGAACCGCCCATCCCTCTAGTGATTCCCCTGGCCTCAACTATCCGGAGAATCCCGCTCTCACGGGGTGCACGCCTGAGTGACCTAGCCATTAGAACCGACGGACTTCGATGATCGTGGTCTTCTTACGGCCCCGACTGCGACCGAACAAGAACACGGCCATCACAACGGCTGCGGCCACGACGCCGCCAATGGCCATGACGGTTTCCTTGGTGTCCTCGACCTTCTGGTCCACATCTCCGGTCAGTTCACGGAACTTGGCCTCGAAATCATCACGGGTG
>JAGQSI010000046.1 GCA_020439605.1 Acidimicrobiales bacterium
CTTCTCGGTGCCAAACCAGGCGACGTGATCGAGTACGAAACCCCTACTGGGGCAAGGCTCAAGGTCGAGATCGTCTCGCTCGGCTAAGCGTTCTTTGGCTAAGCGTTCTTCGGGAGATCGCTGAACGGCACATTCTTGGTGTCTCCTGGTTCTTTGGGAAGCCCAAGGACACGCTCGCCAATGATGTTGCGCTGAATCTGATCAGTTCCGCCGTAGATGGGCGGTGCCTGGGCATAGAGCGCCGTGGTCGTAACTGCTCCAAGGAATGGATTGCCAGTGACCTCATTGAGCGCTGCGCTCTGCTGGGTCGAATAGCCATGGAGCATGCCTGCGGGGCCGACAATCTGAAGTCCAAGGTCTCGTTGGAGGCGCACAATGTTGGACATTCCTAGTTTCGCAATGTTGCCGATTCCGGCAATGTCCTTGCCCTGGGCCCTAGCCGCCTTGGAACGCTCCGCGTTGTAACGGCCGATTTCACCCATTGTGTAGAGCTCGGCGAGACCCTGGCGCACGATCGGGTCCTTGTCGCACCCGTAGTGGCGTGCCATGCCCACGAGCATTGCTGCACTGCCGTGGTCATTCCTCTTGGCTTTGGGAGCCGCTGACTTCTCGGCTTTCTTCGCAGCGGGTGCTGAAACGAAGTCCCCGGCTCGGCGATCTAGGTGACCGGCGAGGGTTCCAGGCGTTGCCCCTCCTCCACCACCTGAGCCACCAGCGCCGAGACCGGCACGCTCATGGCCAAGAGTCGAGTTGGCGACAGCCCATCCGTTGTTCAATGCCCCGATGATGTTGGCATCTGGCACTCGTGCTTCGTCTATGAACGTCTCGTTGAACATGGCATGGCCAGTCATCTCTCGAAGCGGCCGAACCTCAATTCCGGGTTGGACCATCTCGATGCCGAAATAGGTGATGCCTTGGTGCTTTGGCAGATCTGGATCAGTGCGAGCAATCAACATGCCAAGGTCTGCGGTCTGACCCAACGAGGTCCAAACCTTCTGCCCGGTAACAATCCATTCGTCACCATCTTTGATGGCGCGGGCGGTGAGACCTGCAAGATCCGAACCAGCCCCCGGCTCAGAGAACAACTGACACCACGCCTTTTGACCAGTGACGATGTCCTTCACGAAGGTGTCGATCTGCTCCTGGGTTCCGTGATCGGCGATTGTGGGAGCGGCCAGTAGCAGCCCGAGCCCAGATGGAGCCCCCAACGCTCCGAATGCACTGATGGCCTTGGCGATGCGCACACCCACGCTGCGAGCAACCCCACGCCCGTAGGCGTTGGTGGGCAGGGTTGGTGCCGCCCAGCCAGCCAGGCCAAGGCGCTCCCACCATTGTGAAACGCTCAGGTCTGCGTCCCAGTTATCGCTCAACCAGTCGTTCAACTCCTCTAGAAGCTCATCGCTCGAATCGGTCGAAGAAGTGGCTCCGGCAGTATCGGTCATCTCAATCCCCTGAGGTTCTTGGGCACAACCCATGCGCCCTCCGGAAACTTTACTTGACCAACCGGTCAAGTTGGAACCCAAGACACGTCGAGAGGTGTAACCTCATGAGCGTCGAATCAAGGGGCCTCATGCGATGACACGCACCCAACACATCTATCTGAGCGGATGGGGCGCATATCACCCTGAAGGACGTTTGACCAACGATGACCTCGTCGAACAGCTCGACACGTCACACGAATGGCTAGACACCCACATCGGCATCTCAGAAAGGCGCAAGGCCAGGCCTGATGAGGCGGTAGCCGAGATGAGCGCCAACGCTTCTCGGATGGCTCTCAAGCGCGCCGGGATCGGACCCGACGATCTCGATCTCATTGTCGGAGTTACTTCCTATGACGACTATGTGGCACCGGCTTCAGGTGCTCGGGTCGGAAATCTGATCGGCTCGCAGGCGCATGCCTTCGATGTAAAGGCAGCTTGCTCTGGCTGGATGGTTGGTCTTGACGTGGCGGACTCATTTCTTCGCACGGATAAGGCCACGCGGGCCTTGGTGTGTTCTGCGGAGAAGTCCGGCATTGGGGTCAACCCGCAGGACCGCACAACTTGGCCGTTCTTCGGAGACGCCGCCGGCGCAGCAATCGTCCAAACAGAACGCCCGGACCGAGGCCTTGAGGTGCTCACCATCAAGCGCGGATCGGACAATTCGCTATACGATGCAGTCGAGTTCCCATACGGCGGATGGTTTCGAATGGACGCACCCCGCACACGGGTCTGGGTGGAAGCCGCCATGGCCTCAATGGCAGCTGACCTTCTGGAGGAGATCGGCGCTGAGATTGGAGATCTCCGAGCCTTCGTTGCCCATCAGGCCAATCTGAGACTGATCGAACGCATAGCCAAGGACCTCGGCGTAGACCCTGAAAAACACTGGCACAACGTTTCATGGGCGGGAAACACCGCTTCTGCTGGGGCACCCACTGCTCTATTTGGCGGGCTCGAGAAACACGAACAAGACCTGAAGGACGGCGATCTGATCCTCGTGGTCACCGTTGGCTCCGGCCTGAATGTGCTCGGCCTCGCGCTTCGGTGGGTCTCCAACTGACGATGAAGGCCCAAACCCAACCAAGACGGCCTGCACCATCTTCTGCTGCAAGTAAATCTCCACAGCTCCCGTCCCAACCGCCGAACAACAAACGTCTAGCGCTTCAGCGGGTAGGCGGACTCGACGGGCTGCGGGTACTAGGTGCAATAGGCGTGGTTATCTACCACACCGTCGGAGCAGTGGCAGACAGCACTCCGAAGGTGATTCAGGTTGCACCACCCATGGCATTCACCTTCTTCATCATCTCGGGGTTCGTTCTCTACCGACCCCTAGCCAGGGCCCACATGGAACGTCGGCGCGTCCCAAGTCCAACGAGATTTTGGATCGGCAGAATCATCAGGGTCATGCCCCTTTGGTGGACGGCTGTCACCATTTACCTTTTGGTGAACGGGACGGACTCACTGAAACGTCCCATCGATTGGTTCGTCACCTACGCGAGCTTCCAATACGTGGTCAGAGATGCCCGATATGCGGTTATCGGTCCTGCGTGGGCGCTATCGGTCGAGTGGATCTTCTACATGAGCGTGCCAGTGTTTGCTCTCGCGCTTCGCTCGCTCAACCGTCGATTCTTCCCACGGGTAGAACCAGTTCGAATCCAGTTGAGCTTCCTCATTCCACTACTGATAATCACAGCGATCATCTCCACAACCCGACCTTTCATGGCAATTCTCGTAGGCATGGTCCTGTCGGTCGTGGAAATACACCAAGCGCAGACCAACAAACGTTTGGAATTGCTGCGAGTCCTCGGCTCCCCCGGTTTCGCTCTTGGAGTAACCGTGGTGGCTGCTGTTGTCCTCGCGTTCTACGAGTTCCCAAGTGGACTGTCTGTCCAGTGGCTAGAGCAAGATCCGTTCATCGTCGTCATCTGGATCGTGGTGGCCACTGCTTGGTTCGGTACCGTCGCCTTCGGCAGAGGCAATGGGATTATCACCAAGCATCTCGGGTCACCGTTGATGGCTCGGCTGAGTGTCTTGACCTTTGGCCTCTATGTTTGGCACGACCTGGTGCTGCACCAGGTCACCTCCCATCTAGGAACCGACGCCCATCTAGGCGCTGCGCTGTTTCTCACGCTGCTCGGCTCCATCCTTCTAGCCACCTTCACCTACCTGGTTATTGAGCGTCCCCTCATGAGCGTTCGATATCAGGTCAACCCTCCTGTTCAAGGCTGACAATGAGCGATAAACAGATCTCCCGAGAACAACGACGCGCCACCTCGCTGCGCTACGTCGCTTCGCTGGACGGATTACGGGCCATCGCCGCACTTGGCGTCGTAATCATCCACACTCAAAGCGCATCCAACGCTTCAATCGGTCTCTACATCTTCACCGGAGCCCTCGCAGGGCCCTTGTTCCTTCTGTTCTTCTCCATATCAGGGTTCGTGCTGTATCGAGGATGGGCTCGGCGCCACATGGCGATGTCCGAACGCCAACCGGCTGCGGGCTCTTTGAAGGGAAGCGCTGACGGTGGCGCAGATGGCCGTACCTATATGTATCTGGCACGCCGCCTCCTACGCATCTACCCCCTCTACTGGGTGGTAGCAACCGCGGCACTGCTGGTCTCCGATCAGACCTCAGGGCATTCGGCAATGGACATCATTCAGGTCTACTTCTTGTTGCCTTTCCCAAACCTGAATGCCCTAACAGATCTCGGACTAGGCATTGTTGTTTGGACCCTGCTCATAGACATCATCTTCTACGTCTATGTGACCGGTCACGCCATCGCCATGACCAAGCTCATAAAGCGATTCCGTCGCAGGTACACACCATTTCAGATCGAATCCGCTGTGTACATCGCGATGATCTCAGTGGTCCTGATCGCCTCCCCATTCGTACGTGGCCCCCTCGTAGCACTGGCCTGTCTACCGTTCGGAATGTGGTTTGCAGTTATAGAGGCGGAGCAGAATCGCCTAGGTCGACGCATGGCAGCCATCAATGGACTGGTGGACAGTTGGTGGCTCATTCCCATTTGCTACGCCATCCTTGGACCATCTCTGGCCTATCTCCTGCGAGACACCAAGACTCACGGCGAGTTCCTCACCAACATGTTCGGGGTCCAACTGATCCTGACCGGTGCTGCCAACTGGATGATGGTGGTGATTCTCTTCGGCAACCCCAACTGGCCGCTACAACGCTTCTTGACATCCAAAGCCATCAGGGTCGCCAGCCTCCTCACCTACGGCACATACCTGTGGCACCCGGTGGTGTTGATGCTGCTGGCACAGAATCTTCCAGACGCCAAGCTCGTCACCAACTTGGCTATCACCGTGTTCGGATCAGTACTTCTTGCGTCCATCACATACGTCTTGGTTGAAAAGCCGTTGGCCAACATGCGTATCAAGATGAGACAACCTGAGCCCGTATCCGCCAGCACCAAATGACTACCTCGTCACCCCCAACAACCAACTGTGAACCAATTTCGGCTGGTGCCTGGTGCAAGCCCTTAGGGGGCTTTCGAGGCCTAGGTGCGCTCATCGTTGTTGGTGGCCACACCTTCTTTGCCTCAAGGATCTACCCGTACAACGGAGCGATCCATTTCTTGTCGATCATCGTTCCGATCTTCTTCGTCATCTCGTCTTATGCGCTATACCGTCCATTCCTTGAGGCGCAGCTGAACCAAGATCCTCAACCAAATGCGCGCTACTTCTGGTGGAAGCGGTTCTTGCGCATCTATCCCCTCTACTTTGTTGCCCTCAGCTTCTACTTGGTCCTACTACCGGGTGTACGGCCTCAAAGTGGGCGAGTAATTGATTACCTGAAGCTCTATGGCTTCATGCAGATCTATGACCCGGATCTGGTTCGCTTCAGCGGTATCCCAGCGGCATGGTTCCTTTGTGACGAAGTCGTCTTCTACTTGCTGATTCCGTTCATCGCGATGTTCTCGGTCTGGCTTGCCAGACGGAGCCAAGACCGCAGGCGCAGTGCAAGAGCGCGCAACGCTGTTCGCGCAAACGTCAAGATCGCCATCGGAATGATCGTCATCGGTCAGGTGTCTAGAACCTGGCTGCTGCTCATCGACTATCCGGGTGCAACCTCACTGCCTGTTTCCAACCTGGACTACTACGGCCTGGGCATACTCCTCGCAGCAGCAAGCCTCGCGGAGCGCAACTCGATGAAGATCCCTTCAGCCACCAACTGGCTGAGGCTCAGGCCAAAGGCGGCCACCGCAGTGGTCGTTATCGGCGCGATCGGAATGAACCTGATCGCCAACAAGCCGGGGCAGACGCTCTCGCGTTGGGAAGACGTGCAGCGCTATGGGCTATACAGCTTCATCACCGCACCGCTGATGGTTGTCATGGTTCTCGGGGTCCAGGACCGCTCGTTCAACCGCGTCCTCGGTTCTCCAAGATGGAACTTCTTCGCCACTTTGTCGCTGCACCTCTACCTGTGGCATCAGTTGGTTCTCGGAGGCTTCGACCATTACATCACCGAGATAGCCAACGTTGACCTCGGCACTCGCTTCATCACTGGCCTGGTCCTCGTAACCGGTGCTATTGCGACCACCACTGCCTGGTCCGCTCTATTGAGACCAGCGCTCGACGCCCCCTATTCACGCTGGAGCAAACTGTTTCCCCGGCCTGGCGATCAGCCTCTGCCTCAATGGGTGAGGCCTGCTTCTTTGGCAATTGGCTGCGCAGTCCTGGTGGCAGGGGTCTGGGTGTCGATCACCTACGGGGCCTCACCGATGAAGGCGCTAGGCGGAGTTGAGATGGTCACGGTCACCAATGCCCGCCGCGGTGACACGATCGTCATCATGACCACCGGCGCCAGTCGCAAGACTGTTGACAAGGTCGCAGTGGATGAGTTCGGGTCTGCCATTGCAAGGGAGATAGACCCGGGCCGCTACGAGGTGCGCCAGGAGCGAGGCGGACGGCTGGTGGTCAAGAGAATGACCGTGGTCAAAGGACTTGAGGATCGCCCCTCGGCTGACTTCTACCAAAGCCAGCAGTTCTCTGAAGGGCTGAACTACATAACCACCAGAGATGGCACCAAGCTTTCCATCTACGTGGACCTGCCGGGACCTGCCTCAAAGGGCCCCTATCCAACGGTTGTGGAGCTCAGCGGCTATCGGATCGGCGACGATGAGGTCACTCAGCCCGCAACCGCAATCGCACGAGCACTTGGATACGCGACCGTTGGGGTCAACATGCGTGGATCTGGCTGTTCGGGTGGAGCATTCGAGCTGTTCAGTCCTGCACTTCTCGCCGATGGCTACGACGTGGTCGAAACTATTGCGAGCCAAGACTGGGTATCCACGAACAAGGTTGGCCTCATCGGGTTCTCCTACGGTGGCCTCGGGGCGCTAGCCGCCGCCTCCAGCGCGCCACCATCGCTGAACAGCGTCACAGCACTGAGCATCTATGGAGATGCTCGACAGGCGCTTCATCCCGGTGGGCTCAGCAATTCGGGTTTCCCGATCGGCTGGATGCAGAACCTGACTGCGGACGCAAAGCCATTTGCACCCAAGTGGGTTCAGAAGCGGGTGCAAGAGGGAGACACAACATGCAGGAACAACCAACTCCTGCACTCACAGGCAGTGGACATAGTCGAGCGCTACATGCGCGATGTGCCACTAGATGAACGCTTCGACGACATTTCTCCGTCTGTCTGGGCCAAATCCATCAACGTTCCCGTTTTTCTTGCAGGACAGTTCCAAGACTCGACGATCGGCAATGATCTCGCAGACCATTTCGCCAACTTCACGGCCGCCCCGCTCAAGAAGCTGGTACTCACCAACGGCACTCATGGAGACGCCATTGCCCCACAGGTCATTTGGCGTATGGACGAGTTCCTTTCGCTGTATGTGCGCCGAGAGGTGCCTGCCAAGTTCGACCCTGGCGCAATCTTGGCCAAGACCAGACCTGGCGTGGATTCTGACCTGGTGCCCGAAGGTCCCACACCTGTTACCAGCGTCTCAGATCAGCCTTCCTTCGAAGCCGCTTTGAGCGCGTACGAGCTAACGCCAGATGTTGAGGTGCTGTTTGAGTCCGGCAACTCAGCGGTGCCCGAAGCGGCCGCCGCCGCACAGTCCCAGGGATACGCGACTTGGCCACCCAGCGAAGCACGCACTTCGGCGCTCTATCTGGCACCCGATGGCTCTCTTGGTTCGGTGAACTCCGCCAATGCTGCATTGGCAAGATTCCGAACCAACCCGTCACTAGCGGGAGAAGCTCTCAACATCGAAGGCAGCGACCTCACAACCAACACGATGTCCAAATGGCCCCAGCCAACTACGGGGTCGGCAGCGTCGTGGATTGGCGAGCCAGCACCAACAAACCAGGCCTTGGTTGGCTCAGGAATTGTGCAGCTCTGGGTGAAGGCAGATACACCAGATGCAGATCTTCAGGCGAGCCTTTCCATGATCGACTCAGCCGGCAAAGAAACCCAGATTCAAGTGGGTTGGAGGCGAATCTCCGATGCTCGTGATCAGAGGTATGAACCTGGAACTTGGACGCAGGTTCCGATAGTTCTCGGCCCTATGGGCCAAATCATTCGTGAAGGCACCCGTCTTCGCCTGACCCTAGGAACCGCTGGAGACACCCAGGTTCAATGGAGCTTCTACCCTCCGCCCAATGGCGCATCCACCGTGCAGGTTGGCCAGGGCGGCGACTCGCCGAGCTGGATGGTGTTGCCAGTGATAGATGACTTCAAGGTGATCGCCAAGGCACCCGCATGTGGAGTGCTTCGTGGTCAACCATGTCGAGACTATGAGCCGCTCGTCAACAATGATGGGAACTCATGATGGCTAAAGTCGGTGTTGCGATAGCTGATGTGGTCGACGGTGGGTGGACCTCTCTTGGCAGCCATGCCCAAGCGCTCGAGGAGTGCGGAGTGTCGGCCATTTGGCTGACCGACCATCTCTTCTGGCATCGCCCAACAGTGGATGTCATCGGCGGACTCCATACGGTGGCGGCTGCCACATCTGAATGCACCATCGGACCATGCGTGCTCCAATTGCCGTTACGTCATAGCGCTAGCACCGCGAAATCCATGTCCTATCTAGACCATGTCTCAGGTGGCCGAGTGACCGTTGGAGTTGGGGTGGGAGAACACGAGGCCGAATATCGAGCGGCTGGGCTCGGCGACGTGTATCACCGTCGAGGCAAACTCCTTGATCAACAGATCGAAGAACTTAGACAGTGCTGGTCCAATGATCTCAATGACCCCAACAGCTCCATGTCTCCAGCTAGACCTCTACCACTTTGGGTGGGAGGACGTTCGTCAGCTGCTCGCCGCAGAGCCGCACGAACAGGCGATGGCTGGTGTCCTCACATAGTGAGAGAGCCTTGGGTTCGAAAGCAACATCAACGCCTCGAAGCAGACCTGGCCGCTGAGGGTAGGCACAGAGATGAAATCACTTTTACCCCGGCGCTTGCTTTCGCAGTAGAGAACGCGGTTGCAAACGAAGACCCCTACGAGTGGTTCTCACAGTTGTTCAACCTTCCCACCCAGGTGTTCGAACCCAACATTGTGGTTGGCAGTCCCAGCCAGATTGCCGAAGAAATCTCTGCGATGTTCGAAGCTGGAGCAGACCAGGTCACCTTTTTCCCTGGAACCAGCCAGCCTGCAGAACATGTCGCTCGAGTTATCGAGGCTCTCGGCTAGTAGACGGATCTGTTTGCCCTTGCCGTAGCGGCCTCTCCACCAGGCTGGCCTGAATCATGTATGGATCAAGTCCATGCCGCCGCTAACTGGCGTGGACCACTAGTTCTCTCCGAGCACCTGCTCGATAGCAGCCGCGGCAGCGAGAACGGGTTCACCGAGTCGCTCACCTAGGTTCTCCCCCACCCGTCCGAGCGGACCAGAGATCCCAATTGCAGCCAGAAGCGCTCCGTCTAGATAGACCGGGGCACTCAACGATGCTACTCCTGGGGCTCTTTCCTCTAGAGATACACACCATTTCTGCGGTGTTGTCTCCCCCGCTAGGAGCCGACCAGCAGATCCCACTCCAAGAGCCAGGCGCGCCCCCTGCGCCACGATTGTTCGCAACTCGTGTGATCCTTCGAGCGAAACCAGACATACGCGATGGTCGCCATCTTTGATGTACATCTGCACGCTCTCGCCTGTCAGTTGCTGCAGCTCAACAAGCATCGGCCGCGCCAACACCGCCAGCCGCGCGTTCTCATCAACCAACCGCCCAAGTCTCCCAAGGGTCCCACCAAGTTCGTAATTGCCGTTGGGACCGCGCCGCAACAAACCGTGTGCTTCCAAGGCCGATGCCAGCCGGTGAAGGGTGGGTTTTGGTATGTCAGTTCGAGAGACAAGATCAGGTAGAGAACATGACCGGCCGCTAACTGTCGCCTCAGCAACTGCATCAATGATCCTTATTGACTTGTCTAAAACGCCAACACCGCTTACCCTGTGTTCCATCAGTTGATACTATCGTCTCATATTTTGAGACAGTCAAGCCCGATCCGGGGAGCCACCCATGTCAGCACCACGCACACTCAGTCAGAAGGTGTGGGACGCACACGTCGTCTCACGTCAACCGGGCGAACCCGATCTTCTCTTCATCGACCTCCATCTCGTCCATGAGGTCACCAGCCCTCAGGCCTTCGATGGGTTGCGCATAGCAGGGCGTACTGTTCGTCA
>JAGQSI010000469.1 GCA_020439605.1 Acidimicrobiales bacterium
CGAACTGAACGCATCCACGATCATCGAATGTGGAACATGGCGGATCAGGCCCTGCTTGGCAGACTCCGAGAACATGACCCCAGAAGAAGTGAACAAGAACAGATTGGACAGATCCCACCGCTCGGGCTGAGCATCGAGCGCACGCAACATCGGCTTGGCAAACGCATCACCCACAATGGCGGTGGTCATGGCCCGGTGACGCTCGATCGTGTCGAACAATTCCTCGATATCGAGATTGCGGGCCTTGAGCGTTGCCACACACCCACCCGTACACAACGCAATGAGCTGAGTCATGCAACCAGTGCCATGCATCAACGGACACGCTGGCACAGACACATAACCCGGATTGGTAATCAACTCAGCAGTCTGGGAATAGTCCACCGGATCCTCGGCGTAACGGGGGTTCACACCGAGCGCCACGATGTTGCGAATGTGATCGTCCTGACGCCACATCACACCCTTCGGCATACCAGTAGTGCCACCCGTGTAGAGCATGTAGAGGTGATCACCATCACGACCCCACGGCCCCTGCGCCTTGGAGGGGTTAGATGCGGCTGCATTCTCATAAGGGGTGGCCCAAGTGGGGCACGGCTCGGTCTGATCATCAACCCACAGCCACGTCCTGACCCTCGGCACCCGCTCGATGATGCGCTCGATGGTTTCCACGAAAGACCCGTGAAATACCACCGCAACCGCATCAGCGTTATCCCACAGATAGACGAGCTCGTCGTCTGCGTAGCGGTAGTTCGTGTTTACAGGGACCAGGCCAGCCTTGAACGCTCCAAACATGGACTCCATGTACTCGGGACAGTTGTAAAGGTACTGGGCAACCTTGTCCTGCTCCTGGGCCCCGTTAGCGAGCAGGGTGTGGGCGATCCCGTTGGCCCGCTCATCGAACTCACGCCACGAGATT
>JAGQSI010000470.1 GCA_020439605.1 Acidimicrobiales bacterium
TTGACTTCCGAACGCCTAGGGGGCCTCGTGACCGCATTCGCCGCTACTTCTGATCTGTCATGCCGACGCACCTATGTGCTCGACACGTCGGTGCTGCTCGCAGATCCTCAAGCGCTCGAGCGTTTCGATGAACACGAGGTGGTTCTTCCGATCGTGGTTCTCATGGAGCTTGAAGCCAAACGCAACCATCCTGAGCTCGGCTGGGCAGCACGCGAGACTCTTCGCAATCTTGAGCGTATGCGCCTTTCCAACGGGTCTCTGACAGAACCGGCGGTGGTCAATGATCATGGGGGAACGCTGCGTGTTGAACTCAACCACCAGTCGACCGCTGGGCTGCCACCAACCATGGCAGCAGACAACAACGACCACCGTATTCTCGCTGTGGCCCACAACCTTCGTCTCGAAGGTCAGGATGTGACCGTTGTTACCAAGGATCTTCCGCTTCGTCTCAAGGCCAGCATCGTCGGCCTAGACGCAGATGAGTACCGAAACGAGTTGGCGTCGGATATTTCGTGGAGCGGTTTCGTTGATCTAGATGTCGAGCCGGATGAGATTGACGACCTGTTCACCCACAAGGAACTAGATATTCGTGAAGCGGCGGAACTTCCCTGCCATAGCGGCGTGGCGCTTCACGCTGGTTCTCAGTCGGCGCTGGCTCGGGTTCACCCGGACAAGACGCTTCGCCTCGTTCGTGGAGACCTTTCTCTGTTTGATGTGACCGGCCGTTCTGCCGAACAGCGCATAGCTCTCGATCTGCTTGCAGATCCATCTGTGGGAATCGTCAGTCTTGGAGGTAGCGCGGGAACCGGAAAGAGTGCCTTGGCGCTCGCTGCTGGCCTTGAGGCAGTGCTTGAGCGCAGGACCCACAAGAGGATCCTTGTTTTCAGGCCTCTGTTC
>JAGQSI010000471.1 GCA_020439605.1 Acidimicrobiales bacterium
TATCGCCAATGGAGACATCGGTCCACGGACCCGTCTGGCCGAGACATTGATCGTGAACACGCTGGCATCATGGCTTCCTGCCTGTCCTGACGCGCCACCGCCCGGGTTGGAAGCTCCGAGTGTGGCTCCGTCCTTGCTCCTGGCGCAGGTATCTGGTCAGGGGGGTGTTGTGGCCGGACCCGCTCTCGCCATTACCCTAGACACATTCGCCGATCCGACAACGGCGCCAATCGACAGATGCTCACGGAGCGCAGAGATCTCTGTGGCTCTGGGAGTAAATGACTAAATCAATGTGCGCGTCTAGCCGTGGCGCAACAAGTAATCAACGCTCAATCAGCCCAGGAGTGGATGTGGCACCAATAGGTGGCAGCAATCAAGACAAAGGCCCAATGGAAATAGTCAATGACCTCTGGGTGCTCACGCGTGATTACGCCAAGCAAGAGACTATTGACCCGCTCAAGTCGCTCGGCAGATTCTTTGGCTATGGCCTAGCAGGGTCACTGCTCAGCGCCTTGGGCCTGGTCTTCGGCGCAGTAGCTATCCTGCGGCTCCTACAAACCCAGACCGGAGAACATCTTTCTGGAAGTTGGAACTTCGTGCCCTATGTGGTGGCACTTGTGTTCACCGTGGTGTGTGCCGGGTTGGCCGCATACGCAATCAAGAAGCCTGTTCGTAACCAGGAGGAGAATCGGTGAGCGAGACCACCAAAATCACCCGTGATGATTTCGAGGCCAAGTTCCGTGAACTGACCGGAGATGTGGACCAGAAGGTCGAGGACACCAAAGAAACCGTCATGGCCATTGGCGGCGTCGTGGCCGCAGCCGTTGTGATGGCCGTGTT
>JAGQSI010000472.1 GCA_020439605.1 Acidimicrobiales bacterium
CTATAGCCCGTTGCTGCTTGCGAAGGGCTCTGGTTTGTGCAAGCACCAAGAATGGATAACAGGTTGGAAACTCCGGGTTTGGCGGCCACGTCGTAGCGAACCTCGGATTCGGTGTCTGTTACTGCGCGTTTGATCTTCTTTTCGATCACCTTGGGGTCATCGAGCAACAAGATGGTGCCAGCAGCGCCCGAGGCGGATTTGGACATCTTCGAGGTTGGATCCGCGAGGTCCATAACCCGAGCCCCCGCGACGGGGAACGTGGCGAGCGGGACAGTGAAGGTCTGCCCATATCGAGAGTTGAAACGTTCTGCGATATCTCGAGCGAGTTCCACATGCTGCTTCTGGTCATCGCCCACAGGTACTTGGTCGGTGTCATAGAGGAGTATGTCTGCGGCCATCAGCGCTGGATAGGTGAACAGGCCCCCGGACACGAATCCGGCTTTGGAGGACTTGTCCTTGAACTGTGTCATCCGACTCAGTTCTCCATAGGAAGCGGTGCATTGCAGGACCCACGCGAGCTGAGCATGTTCGGGCACATGGGACTGGATGAACAAGGTGCATGCTTCTGGGTCGAGCCCTGCCGCCAGAAGGATCTGGGCTAGGCGAAGGGTTGAACGTTGAAGTTCCGCGGGATCCTGCGGGATGGTTAGAGCGTGAAGATCAACTACGCAGTAGGTGCTCTGTGCCGTGTGCTGGTCCTGTACCCATCGAAGAAGTGCCCCAAGTACGTTGCCGAGGTGGACATCGCCAGTGGGCTGAATACCAGAAAACACGCGGGTCATGGGCGCTGAGCCTAGGGCCGAAGGAGTGCCTGGCCGA
>JAGQSI010000473.1 GCA_020439605.1 Acidimicrobiales bacterium
AGCCGCGCGACGGGATCGCGTTGACAGGCGGGTAATCGACGGTGACCGAGACGATGCCCGGCTCCACAGTCTTCGAAGTGATGGTCAACAGGACTCCTGGTTCTCCGGGACGGCCGGCTACCTAAGCAAGCACTTGCTTGGTACGCTAGCACAGTGACCGACACCGCCGACAGCGCTCTCCACGCCATCCGGCTCGCTCTGACTGACCGCGTTGTGCTGGTCACTGGGGGTGTGCGCGGGGTCGGCGCCGGGATCAGCCAGGTCTTCGCCGAGCAAGGCGCAACGGTGGTGACCTGCGCCCGCCGACCAGTCGAAGGCCTGCCCTACGATTTTCATTCCTGCGACATCCGTGACGATGAGTCGGTCAAGGCACTCATCGAGACGATCGTGGCCGACCACGGCCGCCTCGACGCGGTGGTGAACAACGCCGGGGGTTCGCCCTACGTGCTCGCCAAAGATGCCTCGGCGAAGTTCAGCCGGAAAGTCATTGAGCTCAATCTGCTGGGTGCGCTGTCGGTCTCGACGCACGCCAACGCCGCCATGCAGAGTCAGAAGTCCGGTGGTTCGATCGTCAACATCACCAGTGTGAGCGGCCGCAGGCCGACGCCGGGCACAGTTGCCTACGGCGCTGCCAAAGCGGGTATGGAGAACATGACCAGCACGCTGGCGGTTGAGTGGGCCCCGAAGGTGCGGGTGAACTCAGTCGTGGTGGGGATGGTAGAGACCGAGCAGTCCGAGTTGTTCTACGGCGACGCCGAATCGATCGCCGCGATTTCGCGTAATGTGCCGCTTGGTAGGCTCGCCACG
>JAGQSI010000474.1 GCA_020439605.1 Acidimicrobiales bacterium
TGACTCAGCGCCTCACTCATCTCGATCCTTTGGGCAGAGCTCGCATGGTTGATGTGACCCCCAAAGATCCGTCGCATCGCCGGGCAGTGGCACGCGGTCGAGTTCACATGGCGCCCGAGACCACCGCGCTCGTGGCGCGTGGAGCGGTGGGCAAAGGAGATGTGCTCAATGTGGCGAGAGTTGCTGGAATCCAAGCGGCCAAGCGCACCGCTGATCTGATTCCGCTGTGTCATCCCCTCTTGGTCGGGGCGGTGCTGGTGAACTTCCACATCGACGATGCCTTTATCGAGATAGAGGCACATGTTGAGACGGTAGATAGAACCGGCGTGGAGATGGAGGCGCTCACAGCGGTATCTGTGGCCGCGCTCACCATCTATGACATGTGCAAGTCTGCGGACCGTTCTATGACTATCGGTGACATCTCGCTATGGGAGAAAACCGGTGGTCGCTCAGGGGTTTACCGCCGTGAAACCGCAGAACCCGAGTTAGACCTCGAATTGTGAGATCTGGCAAGTTCGCTGGCGTTTGTTGCCGTTTCGTAGTACAATCGTAACAACTGCAGTGGCGTTTGTACCTTGGTTTCGCCGGGGTTTTGTCTCTGCTTCCAACTCTCCCCAGCGTTCGTAGCGCCCATCCACCACTGCGTGGTTTGGTCTCGCTACCTTCAAGTTGTCCACCGGAAGGTAACCAACCTTATGCAGATGCTCGCCTTTGGATGTTTGGCAATTGTTTGGGCGGCGTTTCTGGTTCCGCCAATCATGCGCCGGCGCCA
>JAGQSI010000475.1 GCA_020439605.1 Acidimicrobiales bacterium
TCGACGCGTTCGGCTGCGTTTCCTTCACGGCGTCGGCCACGGTGTTGTACACCGGCGCGCCGGCGACTTCCTTGCCGAGACCGCCCGGAGTGACTCCGGAAACGACCTGGGTGCCGTATTCGACCATCTGCGTTGTGTGGAATGAACCCTCGCGACCGGTGATGCCTTGAACCAGAACGCGGGTGTTCTTATTAACAATGATGCTCACGCCGAAAGCTCCTTGGAAACTAGGCGCCGCTCGCCGCGCGAACAACGGCAGCGGCGGCTTCGTCCATGCTCGTTACGGCGGTGAGCCCCGCCTCAGCCAGGATCTCCCGGCCCTCTTCCGCGTTGGTGCCCGACAGGCGAACGACGATCGGCGCTTTCACATTGACCTGCGTCAGCGCTTCCCGGATTCCCTGAGCGACCACATCTCCGCGCGTAATGCCGCCGAAGATGTTGATCAGGATGGCCTGGACGTTGGGATCGGCCGTGACGAGACCGAATGCTTTCGCCACCTGCGATGCGCTGGCGCCGCCACCGACATCGAGGAAGTTGGCTGGTTCGCCGCCGTGCAGTTTCACTGCGTCCATGGTCGCCATGGCGAGTCCGGCGCCGTTGACGATGCAGCCGATCGTGCCATCGAGCTTCACGAACGAAATGCCGGATCGGCGCGCTTCGAGCTCGGTGGCGTTCTCTTCGGCCATGTCGCGAAGGTCTTCGTGGTCAGCGTGGCGGAAGAGGGCGTTGTCATCGAAGGACATTT
>JAGQSI010000476.1 GCA_020439605.1 Acidimicrobiales bacterium
TGCCTGAACGACCGGGCCCGGGCCCGCGAGATCGCTCTGAGTCGAGGGCGGGGGTACCTGAACTCGATGGTCGCGCTCTACCACGACACGATGCCCAAGCGCGAGGGGGCACCGGTGTGGCCGGAGCCGCCGTTCTCCATCCCCGACGAGGAGGTGCTCGACCAGCTGATCGCCGGTGGCTGGATGCTGTGCGGCACCCCCGAAGAGGTGCTCGAGCAGGTGAACAACTACCAGTCGGTCGGCGTCGACCAGCTGGTGTTCGGGTTCCCGCCCGAGGGCGTCACCCACGAGGAGAACCTGGAGATGATCGAGCTGTTCGGCACGCAGGTCATCCCCGAGTTCGACAAGGACCCGGTGCACTCGACCACC
This sequence comes from Acidimicrobiales bacterium, assembly GCA_020439605.1. Classification (GTDB taxonomy): domain Bacteria; phylum Actinomycetota; class Acidimicrobiia; order Acidimicrobiales; family Iamiaceae; genus Aquihabitans. The sequence goes on from JAGQSI010000476.1 coordinate 370, forward strand.
CGCATGCGCGAAGCCGCCCGACCCAAGTACGAGCGGTGGAACCAGCCGTTCTCCGACGTGGTGCTCAACGCCGAACCGGTCATCCCGACCTCGGCCCTCATCCAGTACTGAACGGCACGGTCGTGTAGAACCCGACCCATGGTCGACGTCGTCATCAGGGGTGGAACGGTCATCGACGGAACGGGATCGCCGGGCTTCCCCGCCGACGTGCTCGTCCGCGACGGGGTGATCGCCGAGGTCGGCACCGACGTGTCGGCACCGACCGGAGTGGAGACGATCGACGCCACCGATCGGGTGGTGACCCCCGGCTTCGTCGATGTCCACACCCACTACGACGCACAGGTGTTCTGGGACCCGGACC
>JAGQSI010000477.1 GCA_020439605.1 Acidimicrobiales bacterium
GATAGACGATGGAGACAAGCCAGGCCATACGGTTACGGTGCCGGTCAGTTTTGGGCCGGTAAAGGGCAAGAAGCTTGAAGTCGAGATTGCGACAATTCGCAGGGTGAGCTCCATCGACTGGACTGCAGCAGCGCCTCTCGACCACCCGGTTGCTATCGCGGAACTCGGAATTGACGACCTGACAATTCCAGCTCCCAGGACACACATCGACGAACGGTGCCGCAAGGACCTAATGACGATCGATGGGCAACCATACGGCGTCAAGCTCTCAGGAGACATTGCAGAAGCCGCCAAAGGTGGAGCCCTGGCGGTTTCACCATGCGATAACGACTCTTTGGAACTAGAGGCTGGAGACCATGTGGTTCGTACCAGTCTCGGAGTTGTGGATGGGATTGATATAGACCAACTCGTGCTGGACTCGCCCGGCGAGGACGCCAATAGAGCACCGGTGCGCAGCTCTGCTGCATTGTCGGTTCTAAGCGAGTCTTCGGACAAGGTCACGGTGAAGTTGTCGGGGCTTGAGAAGGACTCGCCTGTGTGGCTGATCCTGGGCCAGAGCTTCAACAGCGGGTGGGTTGCAACGGTCGATGGCGAACAGATCGGGGCAGGACAACTCGTAGATGGGTTTGCCAACGGTTGGCAGATCAACTCCGATGACTCAAGCGTGGTCGTTGAGCTGAACTTCGTGCCGCAACGACGGGTGAACCTTGCACT
>JAGQSI010000478.1 GCA_020439605.1 Acidimicrobiales bacterium
TCACGATCGCTCAGTGCTTAGACCGTCATGGTGTCGAGGGGATAACACAGGAAAAGGCGCCAGCCCTAGCGGTACTACTTGATGGAACCGCTCTTGGCCGTTTGGACATCTAACTGGTCGTAGGTGCAACCTACGACCAGTTAGTGCGCTGTCGACGGAAGGTGCATGGTGATATCAAGACCGATCCGGAGTTTGGGTTTGCTCGTTGTGGCCGAAGAGCGCTCCCGGTGGATCGCCGAGATCGCTGGCGGCTTGGGCCAAGCTAGGCACCGTGAGTGCAAAGCAGATCAACGTTGTAGGGGCCGTCGTCGTCAGAGATGGTCAGATCCTGTGCGCGCAACGTGGTACAAGTGGCAACCTGGGAGGCATGTGGGAGTTCCCGGGCGGCAAGATCGAAGCAGACGAATCTCCACGCGAGGCGCTGGTCCGTGAGATTGATGAGGAGTTGCTCTGCGAGGTGGTGGTTGGCGATGAGGTCACTACCACGACCTATGACTACGACTTCGGCCGCGTAACGCTCACCACGTTCTGGTGTGAGTTGGTGGCCGGCGAGCCCTCTCTGACCGAGCATTCTGCGGTGCGTTGGTTGGCCCCCGAGGATCTTCTCGGGCTCGAGTGGGCTCCTGCTGATATACCTGCTGTCGAAGTGATCATGAAGCAATGCCCCACGATCTGAGTTGGTCCAACAACCTCAAGCTGGACCTGGACTTCGG
>JAGQSI010000047.1 GCA_020439605.1 Acidimicrobiales bacterium
CCCCGCTCCGAGGTTGGCGCCAGTGCACCGAAGATCATCAGCTTTGAGATTCCGATCGACAAGATCGGCGAGGTCATTGGACCCAAGGGCAAGGTCATCAACGCCATTCAGGCTGAGACCGGCGCCGATATCTCGGTTGATGATGACGGCATGGTCGGTGTGGTCTCTGTTGGCTCCACCGATCTCGGTGCGGTGCAAGAGGCCGAGCGTCAGATCCGTCTGATCCTCAATCCGCCTACCGCTGAAGTTGGTGAGACCTACTTGGGTCGTGTTGTAAACATCACCAAGTTCGGTGCCTTCGTGAACATCCTGCCCGGTCGTGATGGACTGCTGCACATCTCCAAGATGGGTGGCGGTAAGCGCATCGACAAGGTTGAAGACGTGCTTGAGCTTGGCCAAGAGGTTGAGGTCAAGGTTGACGATGTGGACCCCAACGGCAAGGTGTCGCTCACTGCGGTTACCCCGCTGGTGCCCGGTGGCGGCGATGGGGGAGCCTCAGCCGCTTCTGCCGATGCACCCGCTAGCGATGGTGGCTCTTCCGTCGCTGCCAAGAGCGAAGCTCAGCCACGTGAGTCGGTCTCGTTCGAGGATGCCTTTGACGCAGAAATCCGCGAAGAGTTCGGTGACCTGGGTCCGGGCAACGAACGTCCAGGCGGCTCAGATCGCGGCAACCGTAACGGCAACCCCCGTAACAACCGTCGTGGTGGTGGCCGGCGCTGATTAGCGTCACACTCTGCCATAGGTAGTTGAAATCGAAGCTCCGGAGGGTTTGTCGCCTTCCGGAGCTTCGTAGTTTTGGCCCATTGGAGTCGGTGAACTTCGGATCAAAGCATGGCTGATCTGTTCTTGCCAGCACGGGCTAGGCAGAGTTGGTCAGTTTGGCGCGAGGACTACCAGTCCTGCTCGGCGAGCCGCATCGGAAAGTTCGTTGTCGTAGGTGGCGAGTTCGTCAACCCCGAGACGCAGCGCCACTTCCAGGTGGATGGCATCATGGGAGCGCAGAGGAGAGCGGGTCCCCGACCCAATTAGGTCGCCTCGGGTCACATCGAACAGTTCGACTGCTGCGAGTGTCTGGTTGACCAGGTCGACGTCTACTACGTCTGGGTGGCGGCCGGCAGCGCAATGAAGCTCGGTATGAAGTAGGAACGAGGCGACGACATGGCGATCTTGCTCATCAAGCATTTGGGCTAGGGCCGCTGATTCGGCTTCGTCTACCAGTAACTTCATCGCAGCCGACGTGTCAAGGTAAACGACTGGCATTGGTTACCAACGACCCCGAGTGTCGGCGACTATTTCAGCGGAAGTCGAAGTGGCCTTGCGGCGAGCAATGGCGCCGAAACCCTCGGCGGTGGCATGGGCCGGGCGGCTCTGCCCACGTCGTCTCGCGACTTCGATCCCGCTCAGCATGTCAGGCGGTCCCAACAGTGCGACAACAGTGCCGTTGTTCGACACCAGAAACGACTCGCCAGCCTCAACCCGTCTGAGGTAGGTGCCGGATCGGTTCCGCATTTCACGGTGGCTGATCGTTTCCACACTCACAGCGTAGCACGACGTAGCACAGGGGGAGCTGTTAGTAGCACTGCTGCGTGGCTCCAGCGTGAGCTCGGAGGGGTTGTGGGTAGAAGGGCATGTGTCACCTTCGATGCCCGCGATCAAGCGGCCGCGACTGAGGTCCCCTCCAACGGAGCGGCAGCCGCTCGGGTCACCACCACTGATTGGAGTGTGTCCTTCATCGTCGTCGGTTCAGTTTTCACAAGAATTCTCCGCCTTGGAGCATTGTTGTCCTTACATGCGCAAGTTCACCCTCGCCCTAGTCGTAGCGGTGCTCATCTCGGTGGTGTGTTCCCCGACCCGACCAGCCGCTGCTAACGATGATGGGCTGACCCTCCCAGGCGGCGCACCAACAGTAACGTTGGGTCCCAACGCCGTCTTACGCATCGACGGGCGCCTTAGGTTCACTACCGATTGTGACGTCGAAAACGGTATCCGCGACTGGGGGGTACGCCGCCAGCGACGTCTACCTGGTGGCGGAGGCACCCGACGACGGCGACGAGCTCGTCGACACGAGTGGCACTCCAAGCACGATCGTGTCGCCCGGCACGATGTTCATCGAGGAGACCATCGCCATTACCGCGCCGTCGGGAACAACCGGCGAGGGCACCTACTCGATCGTCTATGACAGCTGTCAGGATGGCATCTACCAACCGACACAGGACTCGCTCTTCCCTGATGTAGTGACGGTGGAGATGCCTGCAGAACTACCGCCGGTGGACGCTGCCATCGCCGCCCTCAAAACTGATGCACAAACCGAGTGGGGTCGGTGGCAGCTGATTGGCAAGCTGTTCGACAGTCTCATCAACGTGGACAAGTACGCTGGGTGCGCCGAGCTCGACGCCGGTGACTGCCTTGACCTCATCAAAATGGTGCTTCATAATACAGCGGGGTTTTCAGGTTTTTTGGGTGGCGGTGTGCCGAGTAGGTCCCAGTTACAGGCGCCAACAGCGAGCAGGATTCGGGTGCGGTAGTGACTGAAATTGGTGAAGCCCGAAGCGACGCGTTTCACCTTTTTGATGAGACTATTGAGACCTTCAACTGGTCCGTTGGAGTAGCCGTGGGTATGCCATGCGAGGATTGGTTCTTTCCATTGTTTGAGGGTCCGGGCCAAGCCGCGCAGAGTGATGGTTTCGGTGTCACGGCACGAATCGATGATCACGTCAAGCCATGCTCTGGCAGTCACAGGGTGGGCGTGCATGGTGTAGAGATCCCGAATTGCTTCTTTGGTCACCCAGGCCTCATAGACGCGTCGGTGGGGGTCACCGGCAGCTAGGAACTGTTCGAGACGATTCTGGCCTTTGACGTCGATGTTTTCGGCGGCCATGACCAATAGTTTACGGGCCCGATATAGGGGGTCTTTGGTGTGTCCGCGGTGTCCAAGGGTCTCGTTTTGAACTGCTCTGCGGGTCCGATCTAGGGCCCGGTTCGCGACTCCCACAACATGGAACGGATCCGCAACAGCGGTGGCGTTCGGGCATCTAGATGAGAGCGCGTTGCGATAGGGCTGATGCAAATCAGTGACAGTCACAGTCACCTTCTCACGCCACTGTGCGCTTTGGTCATCGAGCCATCCACCTAGTTCGGTGCCACCACGGCCTTCGATCACGTCAATGACCGAGCGGCCCTCTAGGTCACAGATCGCAGATATCCACGTGGTTGGTACGAAACGTTTCGCTGCACCCATTTTGGTTTCATCAACCCCTAACGCTGTCACAGAACCGGTTCGGGTTGGGTCTGTGATCAGTGCCTCACCCCAGTAGGACACAGCGTTCATGATCGTGTTCCATGAGACCCCGATCTGGGTAGCAACATAAGAGACAGTGTGGATCTCGGCGCCGACTTCACGCGTCGCCCACAACCCTGCCCTAGTGGTCATCTGAGCGCGTGGCGGTGCAATATCGCAACGGTTCTCAGTCCACGAACCCACAGGGCAGGCCCCTTGTCGGCAGACCCAGCGACGTTTGCGCCATACCAGTATCGACGCAGACCCGAACACGGGCAGATCAGCGAGACGAACCAGTGGCCTGTCTTTTGTGTTGCATCTGACTTCGCGCGACAGTTCCTGAGTTTTTTCAGACCGCATTTTCGGGTAGGAAGGGCGATTCTGCGAGAGGATTCTGTCTATGTCCGAGCAACGTAAACCGAAACGGTTTCTGACCGGAGAACAAAAGTATGGCTTGTGGGTGAGGATGCTTACCGAGCAGATCACCCCGACCCAGGCAGCGGCGGAAGCTGAAGTCGACCGGTCCACGATTTCGCAACTGCGAAAAACCGCGAAAGATGGTGCGATCACCGCGTTGTCGGCGTCGAAGCCGGGACGGCGACGTTCCGCGAAAGAGGTGTCCGAGACTGCGAAGCTCCAAGCCGAGATCGATCGCCTCGGTGGTGTCATCATCGAACAGGCTGTCGAGTTGGCAATGCTTCGGGGAAAAGCGCCTTGGGGTTGAACGGGCCAATCCCTGCTCGTGTGCCAGGACCCGTGAAGCAAACGTTGCTCGGCCTGGTCGACGACGCGACCCAAGCGGGCTGGTCGACAACGAGAATTTGTGCGACCCTTCAGATCGACCGTGGCCGGCTCTATCGGTGGCAGCAACGCCGAGACGGGAACAATCTCGACGACCGCTCTCCGGGAGGGAACCCGATTCATGGGCTTCTCGACTGGGAACAAGACGCGATCGTCGCTCTGTTCAACGAGTGGGGTCCGGTTGATCTGTCGCATCGCAAACTGGCTCATCGAGGGTCCTACACCAGCGTCGTGTTCGTGTCTCCTTCCATCGTGGACCGGGTCCTCGCCCGTAACGGCCTCACGCTCAAAGGTGCCCCAAGACCTGGGCGTTCAGAGAAAACACCGTGGCCAGAGTGGTGTGAGTGGCGACCGAACCAGCTGTGGTGCTGGGACATGTCTCAATTCGAAAAATGTGTCGGCGGCAAGTACGTGTACGGGATCGTGGATTTGGTGTCACGCAAATGGATCGCTACGACTGTGAACCCCGAGGCCACCTCCACCCAGGTAAAAATCATCTTCACCAACGCACTCGATGCCGAGGGGCTGCTCACCGGCCAGATCCGTGAACGGCTCGCCAACCTGGACGAGACCATCCCCGAACTCGACGACGACCAGATCCCGCTGGTGCTCGCCGTGTCCGACAACGGCACCGAAATGAAATCCCGAGAGACCCGCAAGTTCATGGCCGCCTGTTCAATCGCGCAGCACTTCGGACGCCGATCCACACCCACCGACCAAGCCTGGATCGAAACGCTGTGGGGACACGTCAAAGCCGAGAACCCGCACCTGATGAACATCACCGAACCAGCCGTGCTCGCCGCCGAGCTCGAACGAATCCGCATCCACTACAACACCGTTCGCTTGCACGAAGCGATCGGATATGTCACCCCCAACGACGAGCACGAAGGCCGCGCAGACGCCATCCGCGCCGCCAGACAAGCCGGTCTCACCAAAGCAGACCAGGCCCGTCGCGCCTGGCACCGCGCCCACCAGAGCCAACCATGACCAACCAACACTTGACACGCCCAACCAAGGGCACCACTATCAACACCAACCACCAGCCCGCCACCCCGGACTGTGGTCTGAAAAAACCGGCAAAGTGTCGCGAAGAGTCAGATACACCTCATACTGGAACCGTTGAGGTTGTGACCAGCTATGACGCCCGAGGCAAAATCACCGCAAAAACTAACCCGCACACACCCGCAACACCGTCACCGCCCGCAGTTACCTACTCTTATTGGCCTGACGGGCTCGTCAAATCTTCGACCAACCAGCTCGGCGGCGCAGACGCCACTGTCTCATATTTTTATGATGCCCGCGCCAACCGCGTCGCTAGGTCCTCACAAACCAAAACAGCTGCTACCGACACCAGTTCTCACCAAGTGATCGAGTCTTGGACCTATGACCTCACCGATCGGGTCACCCAATATCTGCGACCCGGCGAAACAGTGGGCACCACCTACACCTACAACTCCCTTAGTGGTCTCGGCGACACTGTCACTTATCCGTCGGGGCGTGTTGACACCATGGTCTGGTGGAACAACGGTGAACCTAAGTCGGTGACTTCAACTAAGCCCGCGGACAGCTATGGTCCAGCAGGGACTGAACGCACTTGTTCGTGGCATGACACTGTGTCGCAAAACACCGTGACGCTCACCGATGACGTAACCAATGCTACGCCATGCACCGGCGGCAAAGCCACGACCCGCACATGGGACCATTCCGGACAACTTTCGGCCATCGTGTTTCCTGATACTTCAAACACGCCGTCGGGCCAAGACGAAAACTTTAGCTACAGTTGGGATCTCAACGGGCTACCGCGCACGTTCACTTATCCTGATGGAACTGTCCATCAGTTCAAACACGATGCTGTTGAACGGCTATTGGTTTCAGCGGTTGTGTGGGCTGGCGGTGGTGGTTTCCCAATTGCTGGATACAGCTACGACGACAATTCCAACCGCACCAAAGAAACCGTTAACTGGTCTGAAGCCACCCGTATCTGGACCTACCCCTCTAACGGTGCCCCCAACGCCACGTCCTACACTCAAACTATTGCTGGAGGTAACCGCACCACAGCAATGACGTGGCGTCTTGATGGGCGTATATCGACTGAGACCACTTCGGGTGTTACCCGTAGCTACAACTACGACACCGCTGGGCAACTCATTGAACGAAGCGACCCGGCCCACACCTACACATACACATACGGGCCAAGAGGACTACGGCTCACATCAACGCTTGACTCAGCCACAACGTCAAATACCTACAACGACAAAGCACAACTTGTTTCGTCGGTAACTGGCAGTGTTGGCACCACATACGACTATGACCTTGACGGGCGACGCACCAACACCAGCACTCCAACAACAACAGACTCGATCCGCTACGGGCCACGGGGCCTGTTCGCCTCACGAACTATTACTGAGGGTACCAATACAAGCGTTGAGACCCGTACCTATAACGCGCAACGCCAGTTAAGCACCATCAACCACACCACCAACGCCACAACTGACGCGACCTGGTCACTGATATGGGACCCAACCAGACCTAAAGCTTTCCCAATCGAAACAAGAGTCAACAACACGTTGTGGGCACGCAGCAACTATGGCCTTGGACTTGTTGGTATTCACTTCTCAACCAGCGGGTCAGCCAACTATCTCGCATTCAATATTTATCGTGACGTCATACCCTCAACAACCAACACCGCTGCACCATCAGACTACGACCCATACGGCAAACCTGATATCACAGCCATCAACCAGCTTGGCTACCGCAGCGAAAACACTATTGGTGGGCTAACACACCTCCGCAACCGCGACTACGACCCACAAACCGGTACCTTCACCACCACCGACCTTGTCGATGGCCTCGCTGGAACTACCACTGAAACCAACCCCTACCACTACACAGACAACGACCCTGTCAACAAAGTTGATCCCCTCGGGTTATCACCCGATGACTGCAACGTGTTTGGCAATACAAATGTTGTTACTGCTTTTTTGCACAACACATGTCAACACCCTGACATTTTCATCGCGACCATTGTTGCTGCAACACTTTGCACAACCGGCGCAACCATGCTCACAGGCAATCCCATCACCGCAGCCATGGCCGGATCGTTTTGTGCAGGCGTCGTGCAACGAGGCGCCACAGCAGCACAAAACAATGCAACAACAAACCAAATCATCACAGCAGCACTAAACCCGAAATCAGTCGCAACCGACCTTACAATCGGCGCAACAATCGGCGTAATCACCAAAACACTCACAACCAAACCCACCCCAAGTAGGCCAGTGGACGACGTCATTCGTCGCGCCGACGCGCATCTGACGGGAAGTGGCGAGACCGTCTTGGGCCACTACGCCGACGACTACATCGGTCTCGCCCAACAGAGAGGAGCCAGCTACTTCGATATTGGCGATGCCCGGGGTGGGCTCAGTGACGCACAACGTTGGGTGGCCAACCGGAGAGTTCTGGATGCTGCCGTTGCGAACGGCGACCGAATCACCTTGGCTACCGCACGCGCGAACATCCGCTACCCGTCAGCGTTGGCCGATGAGATCCAGTACCTGACCTCGAACGGGTACACATGGCTCGATGACGTCACCTTGGTGCCCGGATGAAGGAGCTGCTTCAGCTCTTGGCCGGGCCGCTTGTCTTCCTGCTGGAGCATGGTCGGTTCAGTATCGTGGACTCGTCCAGCGGGCGGAGCTTCGGCGATGCGAGCGTCACGCTCCAGTCAGCGGGCGTCCGGCTGGAGCTCGTTCGGGATCGGTCCCAGATTTCTATCCGGTTCCAGCCCGCTCTTGGGCCTGCCGATGAGTGGTTTTGGATTGGGGTCCTGCGTCGATTGCTGGAGGGCGATCGCCCGGGGAGCGATGAGCTGGATAGAGGTGCAATCGAGTTCCTCCGCCGGTCGCTAGACAACCTAGAGGACCGAGCGGCGAGCGCCGATGGGAGTGCGAAGCTGGTCGACGACTTGACCCGGGCGCGGGAGAACCGTGCCCAGGAGCTCTTCGGATGACCATTCCGTCGTCGTTGCAGCCATCGGGCCGTGCTCGTCTAGCGGTGCTGGCTCTGCTCCTGATGATCGCCGGATTCCCGGCAGCGGCATTCGGCTACGGCAGCGCTGGATTGACCTACGACCCACCACTCCACGTCGCGCTGAACCACGACGACGATGCCGGAACGCCTATCACGTTGCCTGCGGAGTTCGGCTCTGAGGGCCCAGACGCTGCAGTTGCACAGGACGCCGAGCCCCTCCTCGGCTCTTACGGCGCTCATAGCGCTCATAGCGCTCGTGATAATCGGTCAGCCGAGGCTGCCGCGCCCGCCGTTGAGCGCTGCTGCTACACCCCAAGAGGCGCAGGCGCGGCCGATGACTGGTGTCGGGCGTCGAACATGGGGCCGAATCGGCCGGGAACGCTGGTACCGGAGAGCTTCGACCTGTCGGTAGCTGGTCAGAAGTTCTCGGTGCATCCGAACGCGACCAAGCACATGGCTGAGTACGCGACGAGTACGGGAGGCGGGAGCGTCCCGATCAGTTCGTTGGCAGGGTCTGTGGAGCAGGCCGTTGCTCAGGGGCTGAGACCCGGCCGCAACTTCGTGACGATCGGGCGGTGGGAACTCGGCATCGACACGAACGGCAACGTCATCTATCACGCCGTCTAAAGGCCGTGACGGCGATGCTCAAGCTAATCCGTCAGGACCTCCTGCTGTCCGAGGTGTCGCTCCTGGTCGAGAGTCCGGTTCCCGGTGTGGTACTCATCGACGCTGTCCTCGATCGCCAGGAGGCCCCGTTGCACTGGCGTGCTGGGCTGTGGGATAAGCCGCCGCTCGATATCTCGCTGGCGCCGGACGGCCGGCTCACTGCCGTGCAGTTCGTGCTCCAGGATGAGAGGGTGCCGAGGAGCGATGGCCTGCAGCTTTCTGGCGCTGGGCCCGGCGGGAGCTGGCCCGTCTTCGATGTGGTGTCGTGGCCCGACGGTCGCTACCTCGACGAGGAGGTAGTTGTCTCGTTCGAGCGGATGGGCGACTCGCTCGTTCTCGGGATCGGGGCTGCCGTGGCGCAACGTTGGGAGCGGGTGGGCGAAGGCCTAGCTGTCGGCCTCAACGTCAGCGATGAGGTCGTCGCCCTGGCGTTGGGTCCTCTGGACGCCGAGGACTGGAACGCGATCGACACCTTCTCGTCGGTCGCCTGACGCCTGGTCCTCGATCAGGCGAGACCACCGACTGGTCTCTTCTCCAGGCGTGCTCAGCTGGCTTGGGTCCAGCGGCGGGTGTCGTGGCGGAGGAGGATGGCTTCGTTTAGGGGCGCTTCATAATGGGTCTTCGAACTTAACGCGGCAGGTGGGTATCCGCTTGTGAGGTCTGGGGCCTGTCCATGCTGGTTGTAGCAAACGACCAAAAGGACAGACCCCAGTGGAAGAAGAGACTAGGACCAATGACTTGGCGCGTGTGTTGTCGGGGCTCCGGGATTACACGGTGCTTGACGCGTCTGAGACTTCAGATGGTTTGGTGGTGGAGGTGATCGCGTCTCGCCTTGATGCGCCGTGTCCGGTGTGTAAGAAGGTTTCTGATCGGGTGAAGTCCTATCGCACCAGTATCGTGATTGACTCGCATTCCCATGGTCGCCGGTGTCGGTTGTTGGTGCGCCGCCGGGCGTTTCGGTGCGTAACTGCGGGGTGTGAACGTAAGTCGTTCACGGAGGCAACCAGTGAGGTTCCTTATCGGGCCAGGGTCACGACACGATGCCGTGATCAGATCGGTCGTGCTGGCCGGGATCGGCCAACAGCGTCGGTAGCAGCAGAGTTCGATGTGTCGTGGCCGACCGCATGCAAAGCAATCAAGACTCAAGCCGAACGGGTTGTCTCTCAACGCTCGAAGACGCCACCACGACGGCTGGGTATTGATGAGACACGGTTCTGGTGGAAAGTTCCGTGGCTAACCGGTCTGGTTGATTTGGACACTGGTGAACTGGTTGAGGTGATTGAGTGACGCACTTCGAAAACTGTTACTGACTGGCTT
>JAGQSI010000479.1 GCA_020439605.1 Acidimicrobiales bacterium
AGCGGAAACCAGAGCGATGTCGCCGCCAAACGTCGAAGCGCCGTGGGCAAGGCTCCCAGGGCGTGTCGCTCCTCCTCCGCCGTGTGTTTCGTTGAATCGAATAGCCATGGTTGCTCGGAAGAGCCAATGGATCGCATCGGTGGTCGTCGTCCGCACGTCGCTGCCTACACAGTTGCCTCCGCATTTCTCGCCTTCGAAAGCTCCCTGCAATTCGGCGCGCGAACTGAACTATCAGCGATGGCCCGACACGGGCTCGGAGACGTCAGCGTGTGCGATATCGCAGCGCCAGGCCTGTTGGACGGTGTAACGAAATGGAAACGGTGTGAGCATCCCCCCGTTGGGCGGACACCTCGTATAGGAGGAAGTCCATGTCCAACAGCAAGAAGCGGCGGCCGGGGAGGCCGGCGAAGTATCCGCCAGAGTTCCAGCGCGACGCGGTTGCGATGGTCCTCGACGAAGGGCGCAGCATCGCTGATGTTGCCCGGTCGATCGGGGTGGTCGAGGGCACGCTCGGGAACTGGGTCGCCAAGGCCCGCCGCGAACGTGCCGCCGGCACCGGTGTCACCGCGGATGAGCGTGCCGAGAACGCACAGCTGCGTGCGGAGAACGCGCAGCTGCGGATGGAGCGTGATCTGCTCAAACGATCGCTGGCCTTCTGGGTGAAGGAGTCGGCATCGTGAGCCGCTACGCGTGTGTCGCCGACCAAAAAGCT
>JAGQSI010000480.1 GCA_020439605.1 Acidimicrobiales bacterium
CCTTGACTCCCGCGACGGCGTCAGCGACCCGCGGGTCAGAGGTGCTGATCGGGGTGATCGTCGTCTTCGTGTCGGTTCGCGCGACGGTTCCAAACCGGCTGAGCAGATCTGGGCTGTGTCAAGCTTCGTAGACGATCTCTTTGTGGATTTCAGGCCGCGGTTGCGGTCTGGGCGTAGTAGGCGGCCCGGGTCTCGGCGGGGGTGCGGTAGCCGAGGGTGGAGTGCAGCCGGCGGCGGTTGTAGAACACCTCTATGTACTGCATCACGGCGAATCTCGCTCGCCGCCGGGTCGCGAAGGACTGCCGGTAGTACATCTCGTTCTTGAGCATCGAGAACCACGATTCGGCGACCGAGTTGTCCCAGCACACCCCGGTCCTTCCCACCGACAACCGCACCCCGAAACGGCCCGCGAGCTTGGCGTACTCGTCAGAGGTGTACTGGCTTCCGCGGTCCGAGTGGAACAGAGCGCCCGACTCGATGCGCCCGTGGGTATGGGCCATCGTGAGGGCGTCGCCGATCAGCTCGGTGCGCATGTGCTCAGCCATCGACCAGCCCACGACCTCACGGTTGAACAGGTCGATCACCGTCGCCAGATACAGCCACCCTTCCCCGGTGCGCAGGTAGGTGATGTCGCCGACGAAGCGGACCCCGGGCCGGTCGGCGGTGAAGTCCCGCTTGAGCAGATCGGGGCGGGTCACCACGTCGTCG
>JAGQSI010000481.1 GCA_020439605.1 Acidimicrobiales bacterium
GCGAACCCGGCCGCGGTGCTGATGGTGACGTCGGCCGATCCCGGCGAGGGCAAGACCGTCACGGTGGCGAACCTGGCCGAGGTGTTCGCCGAGGGCGGACTGGACGTGCTGGTGATCAACTGCGACTTCCGCCGGCCGCGTGTCCACAAGTACCTGTTGGAGCACGCCGACGCGCCGGCGACACCAAGCGACGTGACGCTCCCTCGCCCGACGAAGATCCCGCGGGTGTCGCTGGTGACCGGCTTCGGCGAAGGCTCGTCGGAGACGAACCCGCTCGAGGTGGTGGCGGAGCAGCAGAAGGTGATCGACGCCCAGCGCGGCAACTTCGACGTGATCCTGTTGGACACCGCACCGTTCCTGGCCACCAACGACGCCAGCGAGCTGCTGCCCCGCACGGACCTGGTGCTCGTGGTGGTGCGCTCCGGCAAGACCACGGCGGAGTCGGCGCACCGCACCGCCGAGGTGCTCCAGCGGTTCTCGGCGCCGGTCCTCGGCGTGGTGTTCAACGCGTCGGACGAATCCCGCGGCGCGCAGTACTACTACTACGGCTACGGCGAGGCACCCGACGACCAGCGCAGCGCCGGTCCGTCGGCTCCGACCGGCGGTCCCGTCCCGCCGTCGCCAGGCACGCCCGCCCCGGTTCCGCCGGCGTCCGGTTCACCCGCTCCGGTCCCGCCGGCCCCGGTCCCGCCGGCACCGCCGACG
>JAGQSI010000482.1 GCA_020439605.1 Acidimicrobiales bacterium
GAGGAGATCGAGGCCGCCGCTCGCCAGTACGTTCGCAAGGTGGCATCGCAGCCCTCCCCGTCGGTCATGGCGGATGCAGCCTTCGAGCTGGCGGTGCGCCGCGTCGCCGAGGCGACGACGGACCTGTTGGCATCGCTCCCCGAGCGCCGAACGCCACCCAAGGTCGACCCGCCCCTACGACGCTTACCGGCTGGTTCCACCTTGGGCTAGCCCATCCACCACGACGGCCATCGACATTCTCGAACGACGAAGGCCCAGGGCGTCGGAAACACCGACTGACCTGGGCCTTCACACTGGAGCGGGTGAGGAGAATCGAACTCCCGTATTCAGCTTGGGAAGCTGATCGGAGGGGGTGCGCTGACCAGTCCGTTCGGACGAACACCCTGGTCAGGTCGTACTTCGCGTGCCATGCCGTATCGCTGCGTCACCCCGGATCCCACTCCGTAGGGTCACGCTAGGGTCACGCCGACCGCGCCCAGGTGTTCAGCCTCTCGGGCTGAGGTAGCCCGGATCAGCGCTCCCCGAGCGTGTCGAGGAAGGTCACGGCGGCATACCGGATCTCCTCGGCGGTGATCGCCTGGTAGCGCTCGTCGTTCGAGATGAGGAGCACCGATCGGGCCCGGGCCGCATCGGCATCGAGCTGGTCGCGGACGCTCGTCGCCACCACGCGGGCGAGGCTCGGGTTGGCGGCGGCGAGGT
>JAGQSI010000483.1 GCA_020439605.1 Acidimicrobiales bacterium
GTGAGGATCAGCGCCATCGCCGTGTCGCCGCGGTTTCGGCCCTGGTTGCGCTGCGCCAGCTGTTCGAGCACGGGGAGGGCGAACGCTGCGGTCTTTCCGGTGCCGGTCGCCGCCTGGCCGAGCAGATCGTTGCCGGCGAGCACCGGCGGAATGGCCTCGCGCTGGATCGGGGTAGGTTCGTCGTAGCCGAGGTCGCTGAGCGCTTCGAGGAGCTTGGAGTTCAGGCCGAGTGCGGCAAATCCGCGGGCGGCCGGCGGCTGCGGCTGGTCTTCTTCGTCGTCGTCGGAGTCGTCGGGCTCGGGCTCGTCATCTTCGTCGGACGCATCGTCGTCGTCATCCTCGTCGTCCTCGTCGTCCTCGTCGTCCTCGTCGTCGGAGTCGTCGTCTTCGTCGGACTCGTCGTCTTCTTCGAACGCGGCGCGGCCGCGGTCACGCGGCGCGGCCAGCACGGGGTCGCTCAACTCAAGGTCATCGATACCGGCGTCATCGGAGGTCGCATCGGGCGTATCGGGGGCATCGTCGTCGCTGCCGGAAGCGGCAGAGGTGGTGTCGTTCATGAACCGGTTTTTCAAATCTGGGGGACGACCGAGCCTAGCGGTCCCTGCCCGTTCCACGGAATCTGTCCATCTCGCGACGTTCCTTCTTCGTGGGCCGACCCGTGCCACGGTCGCGCACCGCCGGCGGAGCGACGAACTCGCG
>JAGQSI010000484.1 GCA_020439605.1 Acidimicrobiales bacterium
CAAGCCGTGGACAACACTCAGGGCCGTTTGAGCCTGGACCGCTGGCTCATCCGGATACTTATCGTCGCCCTGTTGGGAACGGTACTGACCGGCGCCTACGCGGCAGACCGGATGTTCGAAGCGCTACTGGAACCCGGGCCTGCAAACCCCTAGGCCTGCAAACCCCTGGGCCTGCAAACCCCTAGGCATCCATCTGAGAACGAACTCCATTGATCGCATCGATGAACTCGTCCACCATCTCGAACACAACTGTTGCGGCAGGCTTCACCTCGTTCATGTTCCCCACGATCTGCCCAACGAAATAGTTGGCGAGCTTCTCGGCGCCGGAGCCGGACAAGTGTGCCGAACGATCGATGCGGGCGAGTGCTCTAGCGGTGAGGATCGGCTGAAGCGGCATACCCAGAGGTGGAAGTTCGGTGTCATCCCATTCCTCGGTCCAAGCGGACTTGAGCTGACGCGCCGGCTTACCGGTGCGGCTGCGGGAACGAACGGTGTCCGCGGAGGTTGCTTCGATGAACTTCTGTTTGACCGTCGGATGGGTTTCGGCCTCTTCGGTGGTGAGCCACACAGAACCGCACCACACACCTTGAGCACCAAGAGCCATGCCTGCGGCCATTTGTCGACCTCGACCAATACCGCCCGCGCCCAGAACCGGCCCCGGAGCCACAGCATCAACAACCTCGGGG
>JAGQSI010000485.1 GCA_020439605.1 Acidimicrobiales bacterium
ACCACCACCCCCCTCGGCGGGCTGAGGGCGTGCTGCACCAGCAGCACCGGGATGGCGCCCGGGAGGATCAAGGTGCCGGTGAGCGCCATCAGGCCCCCGACCACCACCACGAGCGTGCCGAGCATCGCGAGGACCACGAGGGTCGGGTTCGACCCCGCTCGACCGACCGCGTACCCAGTGATGTTGACGCCCGGCAGCAGCTTCTGCGCCGCCTTCACGCTCTTGCGTCGGTTGCGTTCCGTCATCGCCATGGGCTCCGCCTCCCTGTGGAGATCGCCGACCTCGATCACGTCGGCATCGACGCCGCCGTCCTGGATCGGTGGACTCGAGGTTTCGTGGAGCCGATCGGAATCGAACCGACGACATCCGCCTTGCAAAGGCGGCGCTCTGCCAACTGAGCTACGGCCCCGTGGCACCCGCTGGCAGCGGGTCCCGGAGCGACGACACTACGCGATGGCACCGCGCACCCCCGGCCCGTTCGGCCATCGGCCCGATGCCCGAACCCCCGTTGGTGCCTGGATGCCCGCCACGCGTGCACTGGAGCACCACGAAGGCCGGCCAGCGCCACCGGGCACGGAACCCTCGCAGCGTCGGCACGCCCCCACCCACAAGCGGGTCGGTGCCTGGATGCACGCCCCGCATGCACTCAGGCACCGAGGCACCGAGGCACCGAGGCACCGACCCA
>JAGQSI010000486.1 GCA_020439605.1 Acidimicrobiales bacterium
CCCTCACCCTGCCCCGCATCTCCCCCGCGGCCGTCGAGGACGTCGAACGCCCGGTCGCGAACATCTCCACCGGCCCGACCGGTCTCGAAGGGATGGGGTTCCCGGTCCGTCGAGCGCTGGCCGGTGCGCCGTACCAGCTGACCGATCCGTTCATCATGATGGACCACCTCGGTGAGATCGACTACGGGATCGGGGAACCGAAGGGCACCGACTGGCATCCCCACCGCGGCTTCGAGACCGTGACCTACCTGATGGACGGCCTGTTCCAGCATCAGGACTCCAGCGGTGGCGGCGGCCTGATCGAACCGGGAGACACCCAGTGGATGACCGCCGGATCAGGCGTCCTGCACATCGAGACCCCTCCGGCCTCGATGGTCGAGTCCGGCGGGCTGTTCAACGGGGTCCAGATCTGGGTGAACCTCCCTGCGTCGGCCAAGTGGACCCCGCCCGCCTACCAGGGCATCACCAAGCGGGACATCCTGCTGCTCACCAGCCCCGACGCCGGGGCGATCATCCGGGTGATCGCGGGCGACGTGGACGGACACGTCGGCCCCGGCTCCACCCACACGCCGATCACCATCATCCACGCGTCGATCCACGCCGGCGAGCGGCTGTCGCTGCCGTGGAACCCGAGCTTCAACGCGATGGCGTACGTGTTCGCCGGGTCCGGCACCGCCGGGACC
>JAGQSI010000487.1 GCA_020439605.1 Acidimicrobiales bacterium
CATCAACTGCACCCTACCGGCGAGGTGTGACAGCCAGCCCGTTCGTTGCGCTAAATGACAATTTTCATGGGTGATGGTCGGCGTGGGCTGCTTCACGGGGAAGAATGGGACACATCGCACGAACTTCGCTGGCGCTCGGCGCCCCTACTCGGCTGGACCTCTTGTGACGCCAAAGCGCAAACCTTCGGGGCCCCGCCAAGCGGTGAAACGAACGGTTTACATAGTTCTTGGGTTGTTCGTCTTCTACTACCTGATCATCCCGACCCTGGCCAGATCGCGTAGCTCCGCCCGACTTCTCTCAGAGGTGAGCCCCTGGCTTCTGGGGCTTGCTGTAGCGCTGGAGATCGGAGCACTTACCTGTTACACGATCCTCACCCGAGTCACTCTTCCCGAGGAACCAAAGCTCCACCTGTTCACGATCTTCCGTATTCAACTGGCCACTCGATCTGTCACCAATCTGGTCCCGGGTGGTTCCGCAGCAGGCGGCACCTTGGGATATCGACTCCTGACCGACGCCGGGGTGAGTTCATCAGCAGCCGGGTTCAGCCTCGCGACCGTTGGCCTGGGATCTGCAGTGGTGCTCAACCTCATCTTGTGGGTAGCGCTACTCATATCCATCCCCATGAACGGGTTTCGTCCGCTCTATGTGACCGCAGCAATCGTGGGTGTGCTTTTGTTGCTGT
>JAGQSI010000488.1 GCA_020439605.1 Acidimicrobiales bacterium
TACGCGGACGCCCTCAGCCAGTACCAACCCGAGTTCATCCGATCGTTCCTCTACGCGGGCACGGCGACGGTGCTGGCCATCGTGATCGGCTACCCGCTGGCCTACTGGATCGCCACGCAGGGCGGCCGCTACAAGAACCTGCTCATCGGCTTGGTGGTCGTCCCCTTCTTCACGAGCTACCTGATCCGGACGATCGCCTGGACGTCGATCCTGCGCGACGACGGACCGTTCGTGAGCATGTACCAGCTGTTGCCGTGGGTCGGTGACGACGGTCGCATCCTCGCCACGCCGTGGGCGGTGATCGGTGGGCTCACCTACAACTTCATCTCGTTCATGATCCTGCCCATCTACGTGAGCCTGGAGAAGATCGACTTCCGCCTGACCGAGGCGGCGGCCGACCTGGGATCGACGGCGTGGGGAGCGTTCCGCAAGGTGGTGCTGCCGCTGTCGATGCCCGGCGTGTTCGCCGGGTCGCTGCTGGTGTTCATCCCCGCGGCAGGTGACTACATCAACAACCGCTACCTGGGATCGGCCAAGACGTCGATGATCGGCACCGTCGTGCAGAACCAGTTCCTGGTGCAGGTCGACTTCCCGCAGGCCGCAGCGCTGTCGATGGTGCTGATGGTGATCATCACCGTGCTGGTGCTCATCTACTCCCGGTTCCTCGGCACGGAAGGACTG
>JAGQSI010000048.1 GCA_020439605.1 Acidimicrobiales bacterium
GAGCCTTCGGGACTCAGTGTGTTGACCATGGATCTGGATGACCTGACATGAGTCCACGTCCGTTGGTGTCAACCGTTGCGCGATTGGTCGCGGCGTTTGTGGCCTTGACGGCGTTGGTCCTGGTCTTGCCCGCTACCTCTGAGCGTGCATCCTCCGCTGCTCTCCAACAAGAGATAGCGGTACCTCGCCTTTCGCTCATATCCCAGCCCACCTCTGTCGACGCCAATGACTCCTTTGTCTCGTTTCTCTCTGTGACCAACGCTCCCACTGCAACGGATCTTGTCGTGGACATATATGACCGGGCCTTGGGTTCAGACCCACTCGGTGTTGCTCCCCCGTCGGGACCGGCTGCAACCTTTCCACCGGTTTCTCTCTCAATGTCTCCACAAGGTGAAGCCACCACAGGATTCTCGATTTCGCTCTATACCCGCGGGAACGCCAACCCGAACCCGGCTTGGGGCTATCGCATAGATGAGCCCGGCGTATATCCCTTGAGGCTTCGACTTCGCGACGCCGAGGGCTCAACGCTGAGCGTGATGTACACGGTGCTCACCAGAAACCCAACCTCTGAGGACGAGCCGATAGAACCAACTTCGGTATCGCTACTGATAGATGCTCAGAACCCGCCTCCAACAAACCCTGCCGAGAGACGCTCAAACACCGGAGCGGATAAGGCACTTTTCGAACAGCTCGGCGTGGTCCTGGAAAGCCTTGAGGCTCACGATGAGATTCCGGCAACATTTTCCCTCACACCGGACTCGCTGGTGCGTGCGGCAATGGACCCTGATCTCCAATCAGACATGGGCCAACTACGCGAAGTGATCAGCGCCGAAAATAGAGACGTCCTCGATGCACCATACGTCAATATCGACCCGAGCGAATTGGTATCGGCAGGGTTGCCCCATGAACTGACGTACCAACGAGACGCTGGGCGAGCCACTCTTGATTCACTACTTGAACCACCGCTGCAAGGCATATGGCGTCTCACAAGCAGAACAGATTCCAAGACGCTCAACGAGCTGAGCAATCAAGGCATCTCTCGCGTAGTCCTGACCGAGGATGCCGTTAGGGACAAGGCCTCTCTTCGAGAACCCAGCCAAGTCATCACTTCTGAGAGCCCCGTTCGCACCGCATTTACCGGGCGCCAATTCGCCTTGAACCTCACCTCCCAGTCTGACCCGCTTCTGGCGGTTCATCTACTGCTCGGCTCGCTCGCTAGCGCAGCTACTGAACGTACCGATGCCGCTCAGGTCATTGTGTCTGTGGATCCCACCACAGCTACGCCAGAGACTCTCGAAGCCTTGTTGAGCGGACTCGAAACTCCGTCGCCGTGGATCACCACCGCGAGGCTCGAGGTAATGCTTGACGTTGTGGCCACCGAACAGGCCAAGCTCACCAATCCCTCAATAGAAGATCTCCAGAGCTACCCAGAGGAACTTCAAGAAGCTCGAGCGGACCTAGGCAGCTACTCGGCGATGGCTCAGGGATCAAATGAGCTCTCCAATGAATTCTCCAGAGATCTGGCGATGAGCGCAGCCATGGAACTGCCCATCGAATCAAGACTCGAAGATGTCCGAGAAACACAGCACCGTCTCAAAGAGCCCTTCAACTCCATCAATTTGCCGGAGGGTGACACGGTCACTCTTGGGGCTAGCGAAGCATCCGTTCCGGTGCCCATCGATTCCGATCTGAAGATTCCGGCAAAGGTCGTAATCCATCTCAGCTCAAATGATCGGCTTGCTTTTCCAACCAATCCCATTGTTCGCACACTTGAGCCGGGTCGAAACACCATCAATGTCCGTGTCCGAGCTCGCGCCAATGGCGACACTCCCATGGAAGTCTCCATTCGTACGCCAGATGATCGAGTTGTGCTCGCCGAGAGCCGCTACATCGTTCGTTCCACAGCAATGTCAGGCGTTGGGCTTGTACTCACCATCGGAGCCATGGCGTTTCTCGTTGTGTGGTGGGGACGACACATCTTCAGAGCACGCAAGAACTCTCGCGCCACCGCAAACACGCCAGATCACGCGAATATGTAACTATTCCCCGTCTGGTCTGGTCTGAACACCAATCCCCTCATAACACCCGGAGTAAATATGCCAGTGAAGATCGTCACCGATAGTGCAGCGGATCTCACCCCGGAACAAGCACGCGACAACGACGTCACCGTTGTTCCCCTTACTATTCGCTTCGGTGACGACGAGTACGTGGACGGCGTGGACCTCGATGCTCAGGGCTTTTACGACAAGATGGCTGCAACCGACGTGCTTCCCGCTACCGCAGCCCCGTCTCCAGGTGCTTTCGAGCAAGCGTTTCGTGATGCTGGCGCAAACGGGGACCCCGTTGTGTGCATCAATCTTTCAAGCGCCTTGTCTGCAACCATGCAGTCCGCTCAAACCGCAGCAAAGGCGATCGGTGATGAGATCAACCTGCACGTCGTGGACTCAAGGTCCATAACCGGAGGACAAGGTCTTCAGGTTCTAGCCGCAGCCAAAGCCGCCCAAGAAGGTGCTTCAGCTGAGGAGATCGTGGCACTGGTGGAGAGCCTCTCAACACGAACCAAGGTCTTCGGTGCCTTGAACACCTTGGACAATTTGAAAAAGGGTGGTCGCATAGGCGGGGCCGAAGCCATGATCGGTTCAATGCTCTCCATCAAGCCCATCATCGATATCTCCTCAGGTTCGGTGGAAAAGGCTGGCAAGCCACGGACTCGTTCGAAGGCTTTTGCTTGGCTACGCGATCGGCTTTTTGAGGCCGGCGAGGTAGAGAACTTGGCGGTCCTTCACGGCTGCGCCGATGACTTCGAAGAACTCATCGAGTTGATCTCACCGCGTTATTCACGTGATCAGATCACCGTTTGGACTATCGGACCGATTATCGGAAGCCATGGCGGCCCTGGCGTGGCCGGCCTTGTGTGGCAAGAACCCGCGTAGCCGGGTCTGTGAACCAGCCAGAAGAACAAGTAACTACAAATCTGACCCAGGACCTTCGGGGCCACCTGCTCAACGGTCGATACCGCCTAGAACGCCCTATTGCCTCAGGAGGCATGGCGCAGGTGTGGGAGGCGCTGGACCAGAATCTGTCGCGCCGTGTCGCGGTAAAGATTCTTCACAATCATCTAGCTAGCGACCCGAGCTTCGTTCAGCGCTTTCGTACTGAGGCGCTCACCGCGGCACGCCTCAGTCATCCGGCCATCGTTTCGGTCTATGACACCGTCTCAGAAAACCATCTCGAAGCCATAGTCATGGAGCTGGTCCACGGCACCACCATGCGCGCCGAGCTCGATACTCATGGACCGATGAAAGTGCCAACAGCTCTGGCGATTGGCGTGCAGGTTTGTGAGGCACTCAGCGCTGCGCACCAGAGCGGTCTCGTGCACCGTGACATCAAACCAGCCAACATCTTGCTCTCCGTGGACGGTCGAGTACTGGTCACGGATTTTGGTATCGCAAAGCCAAGTGATGGGTCTGACCTGACCGCTGCTGGATCAATGATCGGTACACCCAAGTACCTGGCTCCGGAACAGGTTGTGGGCAAGAGTGTTGATTCACGAGCCGATCTCTATGCACTTGGCGTAGTTCTCTATGAGGCCATCGCTGGAGTGCCACCGTTTCTTGCCGAGAACGACACCGCTACAGCACTGGCACGTCTGCACCACGATGCTGAACCATTGAGAGATCTCAGACCCGACGTCTCTCCCGGTGTGGAAGCACTCATAGCTCAGGCAATGCGGCGCAACCCTGACGAACGTTTCACGACTGCGGCTGCTCTACGCAACGCGTTGGTTGGGGTAGCCACCGAGCCAGACAATGCCTCGCCACGTCGGTCTCCGAGTTTGTCCCCACCCGCGCTATCTACCTCCACAAACACTCGAGTAGATGCCTCAGACACTGCTCATCCAACGGGCACTCCGATAGCAGCGGAGCCGCACCCCGGTGCCCAGGTAGTTGCTGGTCCCGTAGATGCGTCGAAGGACGACACGTTTATGGATGCGGCCTACATGGATGAACCCGAGGTGACGCCCAGACGCCGCTTCAGATGGCTTGTAGTCGCGGTCGTGTTTGTCCTGGTTGGTGCTATCGCTGCTCTAGCGCTTCGGCCAAATGCCGGACCATCTACCGATTCTTCGTTGATTTCAACAGTTTCGGTGTTCGACCCACCTCCCGGAGATGGAACTGAACACGATCAAGAAGCTGAGCGGGTAGTCGATGGAGACCCAACCACGATGTGGTCCAGCGAGACCTACCGTGATCCTGTTGGTCTAGGTGGTAAGGGTGGAGTCGGGCTAGTTGTGTCGCTTGAGAATTCACAAGACGTGAAGGGCATCAACCTGAACTCACCAGAAAGCGGATGGTCAGTTCAGGTGTACACGGTTCAGGGAAGTGCTCCATCCGATCTTGAGAGTTGGGGTTCTGCCGTGTCCTCAATTACTGACGCTTCGTCAGGATTGACTGCTCTTCGCTTCGACCCCTTGATTGCCGACCACGTCTTGTTGTGGTTTACCCGTCTCCCAGAATCAGGGGCGATGAAAGTGTTAGAGGTTACGGTTATTGCTCAATGACACCTTTTACCGGCGAAGATGACGGCCTGATCAGCCTTGCCAAACAAGGTGACAAACGAGCGCTGGAACAGCTACTGCGCGAAATCCAGCCACATGTATATGGCGTGTGTCGGCGTATCACCACCAACGACGCAGATGCTCTGGACGCTACCCAAAACGCTCTGATCTCAATCGTTCGAGCTATCAGCGACTTCGATGGCCGCTCCAAGTTCTCAAGCTGGTGCTACCGGATAGCGACCAACTCTGCGCTCGATGAACTACGTCGACAAAAGCGCCATCGGTCCCCCGTTTCGATCGATTCCACGGAATATGTGGGCGAGCCCGCGGATCACCATGCAACCGACGCGTTTGGCCAAGTTGAGGATCGTTACGAGATTGATCTCGCTCTGGGCGAACTTTCTGGTGACTTTCGCGCTGCGGTGGTACTACGAGATCTGTGCCAACTCGACTACAACGAGATCGCCGAGGTTCTTGAGATCGCCCCCGGGACAGTCCGGTCGCGTATCGCAAGGGCCCGCGCCCAGCTAGCCGAGAAGCTCTCCGGGAACCAACCCGGTACCTCCCAACGTCCTACTAGCGCATCATGAAACCTGTAGATCTCACCCCTGACTCAGACGAAACACTCAGTGCCGCGCTTGACGGCGAACTGAATTCAGATCTCAGCGCGCAGGTACTTGCCAACCCGGCCAATTCCGAACGGCTAGCCACCTTCAAGGAGATAACAAGCAAGGTTGGCAAGCAAGTGGACCCACTCGAAGACCCAGACGCGCAGCGCCTCATTGACCAAGCCCTAATGGCAGAAGTGGTGACCATGTCTCCAAGAGCAAGACGCGGCCCTGCACCACAGCTGGTCGCCGCGGCAGTTGTGGCGTTGGTTGCCATTGGTCTGGGCCTCGTGTGGAGCGGTCGTGACTCGAACAATGACGTACAAACTGCGCAGAGCGCCGAGCGCGAAACCTCTCAGTCGGACGAGATTTTCGGAGGGCACGGCTCATCTGAGAAATCCGGCTCCCAAGGTCCAGCTGCAGAATCTGGGGACGAATCCACAGCAGGTGTCACAACCGACGGTGCTACTGCCAACGCTGATCCTGGCCCGGTTGTAGACCTTGGCACCTTTACAAACGCAGACGCCCTTAGAGAAGCCCTTGCTGTTTCATTTCCAGCAGAACTCTCGCTAACGAGCAAGTCAGCAGGGGCTGCGCCGGCGCAATCACAGATAGACCGCTGTGCCAAACAGCTTGAAGTAACCCTGAAGATTGCTGGAACTTCCACAAATGTTGGCTACTCATTGGTTGGAGATCAGTCGGTTCTTGTGTACGAATTCCAGATCGATTCATACAAGGACGCCACCCCAACCACCTTGGTCGCGGCCGTCGGAGCCGATGCTTGCAACCAGGTTGCGATATTTGAGCGTTAGCGTCATAGAGACAAGTGACGCCGGTTAGGTAGGGTCTATCCCTATGGCAACACCGACCCCAGCACCCAAACGACCGATGTCGGGTGGGGTGATCCCCCAAGAATGGCCGGCTCAAGCCGCAGACACCATTGTCGACACCATTGCCAAGGTTCGTGATCGCACCACAAAACCTGCGATTGTCGCTGCTCGCGCCATCGTTTATGGCCTACTGGTTGTGATCGTGGCGTCTACTGCGCTCATTCTGGCGTTGGTTCTCATCGTGCGTCTTTGGGCCAACTATGTGCCAGGCCACATCTGGATCATCTACGCGATCTTTGCTGTCGTGTTCTCCACCGCCGGGCTGATATTGCTTCGTAGGGCCAACGCGCCGGCTCCGCCAACCCAGAATTCATAACCGGGAACGAATCAGTCGATCTTGGTGTTGACCTGAATCCCCCACTTCACGGAGTAATGCTGTGCCAAGCACCCACAAAGTTGTAATCATCGGTTCTGGTCCAGCCGGACTTACCGCGGCCATCTACACCGCTCGTGCCAACCTCGAGCCCCTACTCCTTGAGGGCGAGCCATCGTCCACGTCAGATCAGCCTGGTGGTCAGCTCATGTTGACCACCGAGGTAGAGAACTTCCCTGGCTTTCCAGAGGGCGTCATGGGCCCTGAGTTGATGGAAAACTTCAGAGCTCAAGCCATCCGGTTTGGAACTGACGCCCGTCAGGAGAAGGTATCCAAGGTGGACTTCTCACAGCGGCCCTTCAAGATCTGGGTTGGAGATCCCGAGGCGCCTGAGCCAACCTACCTAGCGCAAAGCGTGATCGTCTCCACTGGCGCTCGCTCGTTGATGCTCAATCTTGAACGCGAACGTGAACTCATCGGCCACGGTGTCTCAACCTGCGCAACATGCGATGGCTTCTTCTTCCGTGACCATCACATCGCGGTAGTTGGCGGCGGAGACTCTGCCGTTGAGGAGGCCAGTTTCCTGTCCAAGTTCGCGGCCAAGGTCACTCTCATTCATCGCCGAGATGAACTTAGAGCCTCCAAAATCATGCAGGACAGAGCTTTTGCCAACCCCAAAATTGAGATGGCTTGGAACACCGAGGTCGTTGAGATCCACGGCGACACCAAACTCGCTGGCGTGACACTCAAGGACACAACCACAGGCGAAACCCGTGAACTTGATGTCACAGGGCTCTTCGTGGCTATTGGTCACAGACCAAACAGTGACCTGTTCGCGGACATCTTGGACCGTGACGAGAACGGCTACCTCATAACCGGCCCTGGTTCTTACACCAATATTGAAGGCGTCTTTGCCTGCGGTGACGTTCAGGACCACACCTACCGCCAAGCCATCACCGCATCCGGCTCAGGCTGCATGGCAGCCATCGACGCCGAGCGTTGGCTCGAAGCTCAAGAAGATCATTAGCAACATTTCGGGAATCTCCTAGCCCTGAGACGGGTTACATTCCCATAACCAAGGAGTACCAATATGGGCAACGCCATAAAATCTCTAACGAGCGCCACCTTTCCCGAGGCCATAGCTGCTGCCGACAAGCCAGTGCTGGTGGACTTCTGGGCTGAATGGTGCGGGCCATGCAAGCGCATCGCCCCGATCCTTGATGAGGTAGCCGGTGAGAATGCTGATCAGTTGACCATCGCAAAGGTCAATGTTGACGACAGTCCAGATATCGCACGCCAGTACGACATCATGAGTATTCCTACGCTCATCGTGTTCAAGGACGGCAAGCCAGTGCACCGGTTCCAGGGTGCTCATGGCAAGGCATCGCTACTTCAGGAACTCAGCGACTACCTCTAGTTCCCCCCACTTTTAGGTAGTCAAACATGGGCCGGTCCGTTGAGGACCGGCCCATTTGCGTTTTCATGGCCACTTCTATCCGGATTCGGCCATGGACACCGGCCCACGCTCTATTGACAGTTTGTCCCTTAGGAACTTGGAACTTTAGGGTTCATGGGCACTCCGAGACAGAAAGTCTGCGTTCGAACCCTAAAGGCTTCGGCAAAGCTAGAGGGATACAGTTACCCACACCGTTTCCCACAGCTGTGGAAAACCCGTTACTACAGGGTAACGTTGAGGATCCCTGCGTATTCCTACAGGTTTAGGGTGTTTCAGGCGGAGTCGTCATCGCTCGGTAGATTCGCTCTAGATCTTCCAAGCTGACGAAGTCAATGGTTACCTTGCCACGCTTGGATCCCATCGAGACTTTCACCCTGGTATCAAGACGATCAGATAGCAAGTTCTCGAGCTCCAACAGTCCTGGTGGGCGTAGCTGACGACCTCCTGAGCCAGAAGGTGAAGTGCCAGCCTCTCCCCCGCTTGAACCTTCCTGTGAGTCTTCTTCCGGATCGGCTCCACCAGAGCGGGCGCGAACTGCCTCTTCTACAGCACGGACACTCAACTCTTCTGCAATCGCTCGGCGGGCCAAAGCTTCTTGAAAGGCTCTATCTGGGGTACCAAGTAGGGCCCGAGCATGGCCTGGAGATAGTTGCCGTTCGGCCACCAACTTCTGAATAGAAGCCGGTAACTGGAAAAGCCGCAACATGTTCGAGACCGCTGAACGACTCTTCCCGACTCGGCGCGCAACTTCTTCATGGCTGAGTTGAAAGTCCTCAATCAACTCCTGATATGCGGCAGCCTCTTCCATAGCATGAAGGTCTTCTCGATGAAGGTTCTCCACCAAGGCCTGCTCAAGGGAGGCGGTCTCATCAATCTTGCGAACTATGGCGGGAATACTCTGTAAGCCAGCACGCTTAGCTGCACGCCATCTTCTCTCTCCAGCAATCAGTTCGTATCGATCAACTCCGCTCGGGCGAACCAGAACAGGTTGAAGAACTCCCAGCTCGCGAATTGAGTCGGTCAGGGACACGAGCGCTTCTTCATCGAAATACCCGCGGGGCTGATGCTGATTAGGCTCGATCTGGCTGACCGGCAAATCCTTCAGTGCGGCATCTTCGCTTGGTCCTGTGAGATCGCTTGGAATAAGCGCCCCAAGTCCTTTTCCTAAACCACTACGCCGGGCCACCACTTACCTCCTTGGCTAACTCTCTATAGGCGACTGCGCCCCTTGATGTCGGATCAAAGGCTGTGATTGGTTGGCCATATGAGGGAGCTTCAGATAGCCGAACCGTGCGTGGGATCATGACTCGACACACCTTGTCTCCAAAGTGTTCCCGAACTTCCTGAGCCACCTGATCAGAAAGCTTGGTCCTTGCGTCATACATAACCAAGACGATCGTAGAGATCTCCAGAACCGGATTGAGATTCTTGGTCACCAAACCAACGTTGCGCATGAGCTGACCGAGACCCTCAAGCGCGTAGTACTCGCATTGAATCGGTACTAGTACCTCACTCGCAGCAGCCATTCCATTAATTGTGAGAAGGCCAAGTGAAGGTGGACAGTCGATGAGTACGTAGTCGTAGTCATCTCGAACTTCTGCCAATGCATGTTTCAGTCGCAGTTCACGGCTGAAAGCAGGTACCAATTCAATCTCTGCTCCAGCCAGATCAAGACTGGCCGGCGCAACGAACAGGTTCTTTACAGATGATGCCTCCACACAGTCCTCAATCGGGACATCACTAAGAATGACGTCGTACATACTGGCTTGAAGACCACGGATGTTGATTCCAAGCCCAGTACTCGCATTGCCCTGGGGATCTAGATCCACTACCAACACTCGGTATCCAAGATCTGCCAGAGCTGCCCCGAGGTTGACCGTGGTTGTGGTCTTACCCACACCACCCTTTTGGTTGGCGATTGCCAAGATCCGTGGCAGAGGTGGACGACTCGGCTTAGCCGTAAGGCCCGATGATATTGGAGTGTTCTCAGGCTCACTCGCCTCGACCTCAGACGATATATCTGTCACCCGCCCATCCTTTCACTTCAGCAACAGGGGGCTTCTACCCCAGAAGGCTTTGAGGGTTTCACGTGAAACAGTCCCATGCGGCGGCGACTGCACCTCCCGCCAACACTAGCGTTTCAAACCCAGCGAACATAGGACCCTAGGACAAAGAGCCGACATTTTCTGGGAGCAACTCAAAGTTTCGG
>JAGQSI010000489.1 GCA_020439605.1 Acidimicrobiales bacterium
CCGCCACGGCGGCCTCCGGCGGGGGCACGCGGATGGTGGTCAGCCTTGCGGCGGGGCCACCGCCACCAACGGCAACGCCGTGACCTCGGCGTCCACGATCGTCTCCCCGCGCACGGCGAGCACGGCGCCGGGCTCGACCGTGCGGTGGACGAACGCCAGCGCCACGGCCCGGCCGAGCGCCGACGTGGCCGCGGCGCTCGTGACGTGACCGACGGGCTCACCGTCGCGCTCGACGAGGTCACCCGGCGCCATGGGGCCGTCGGCGACCAACCCCCGCAGGGGTCGTGGCACGTTGCCGCCGCGGCTGTCGACGCGGGCCACGAGCTCTTGTCCGGTGAAGCACCCCTTGGTGAAGCTCACGCTGGAGTCGACGACCCATTGGCCGAGCTCGGCGGGGATGACCGCATCGGTGATCTCCGCACCCATCGCCGGGATGCCGCGCTCCACCCGCCAGGCGGTGCGCGCTGCGTCGGGGTCGTGCAGGATCGGCGGTCGTGCCAACTCGACCTCGATGGCGGCATCGACGCGCAGGAAGAAGCGCCGCAACCGGGCCTCGAGCAGCTCGCCGAAGCCTGCGTCGACGTCGAGCCCGAAGGCGTCGGGCCCGCGACGCCAGACCCGGCACCAGGCATCGACCTTGCCTTGGGGTTGCAGCACGAAGGACCACGCCGAGGCC
>JAGQSI010000490.1 GCA_020439605.1 Acidimicrobiales bacterium
CTTGGCGTTGGCCATGTCCTGCTCCTTCATCGTGGCCCGGCGGCTCGCCGGACCGGGGTTGGGGGTCAGTCGCTGCCCTTGTTGAGGGCCAGGAACGACGCATAGACGTCGAGAAGCGACTGCTTCTGCCGCTCGGTGAGCTGGGTGTCACCGAGGATCGCGAGCTCGACGGAGCCGCCGACGCCGTCCTGCGGGTGGACGATGCCCGCCCGCAGGTACAGCTGCTCGGCGGAGATGCGCAGCGCCTTGGCGATCTGCTGCAGCACCTCGGCCGAGGGACGGCGGAGTCCGCGCTCGATCTGGCTCAGATAGGGGTTCGAGACTCCCGCGAGCTCGGCGAGCTGACGGAGCGAGAGGTGGGCGGCCACCCGCTGCTCCCGGAGGTAGTCACCGAGGGTCTCGACGGTCTTGCCGACTTTGCCCTTCGGTCCCTTTGCCATACCTCCATAGTGCTAGCAGTAGCTAGCAAATTGCAAGCGCTGGACCTGTGAATCCCTGCACAGCAAGAGATTTCGTTGCTTGCAGACCTCAGTCGGAACCATTTCCCGCCAGCGGCACCACGGTCGAACATACGATGGCCTCCGAGGGAGGAGGCGGGATGCACCGCATCGCGGGAGAGACCAGGAAGTACGCGTGGGGGTCGCGCACGTTGCTGCCTCGCTTTCTGGGTTTTC
>JAGQSI010000491.1 GCA_020439605.1 Acidimicrobiales bacterium
CACGACCGCGACCTCGACGCCGCTGGCGAGGGGAGCGCCACCGTCGTCGACGCGCAGCTCCCGCCACCCCGTCGCGGCCATCGCGGCCTCGAGCTTGGCCGCCCGCTCACGATCGTCGAGCTGACCCACGGCCTTCGGGCCGAGCCGGTCCACCATCTGCGCGGTGGCGTCGCGCAACGCCCGCTGCTCGGGTGAGAGTCGGACGTCCATCAGGGCAGGCAGGGGCGATCGGCGCGCATCAGGACCCGATGGTCCCGCATTTTGACTCCGACGTCAATATCGAAGAGTGAGGGACGTCCTCAGCGATCGTCGAGCGGAACGCCTTTCGACTCGCTGCGCTCGCTCAAGGAGCAGACCGGAACTGGGTGCCGGCGACCGCGCCGCCGTCGACCAGGACGTCGGTGCCGGTGACGAAGGACGCATCCTCCGACAGCAGGAACGCGATCACCGCGGCGACCTCGGCCGCCGAGCCCCGGCGGGCCAGCGCGCTCTCGTCGACCATCCCCTGCATGGCCGGTTGGTTCTCGTCCTCGAGGCGCCCCATGCCGGTCGTGATGATCCCCGGCGACACCGACACGAGCCGGGCACCGAGCCGACCCCAGATCCTCGCCCGACGGCGGACCAGCCGCTGGAGGCCCTGCTTCGAGATGACGTACGCGAAGGACGGA
>JAGQSI010000492.1 GCA_020439605.1 Acidimicrobiales bacterium
GGCACGGAGCCGGGTCAGGCCGGCGTCCTGTGCATCCGTTACCACGCCGAACGATGCGTGCTCACCGCCCGCGCCGCCGGGTTGACCGCGGACGTCCCCGAGGGGGCGGACCTGCCGTCGAAGTTCGACCCGAAGTCGGGTCAGGACTGGACGCGGTCCCTCGAGACGTGGATCCCCGTCGACCTGGCCGGCCGAACCGTCCTCAAGGCGGGCTGACCCTGCCGTCCGACCAGAACTGGGGTCGGAATCGACAGGTGGCGTCGATTCCAACCCCGGTTCTCATGGCGGAGCGGGTGACGAGAATCGAACTCGCGTATTCAGCTTGGGAAGCTGATCAGAGGGGGTGCGCTGACCAGTCGGTTCGCGTGATCGGGCTGGTCAGGCCGTACTTCGCGTGTCATGCCGTATCGCTGCGGCGCCCCTGATCCCACTCCGTAGGGTCACGCTAGGGTCACGCCGCCGGGCCTCACGTACTCAGCCTTCCGAGCCGATGTGGCCCGGATCAGCGCTCGCCGAGGGAGTCGAGGAACGCCACCGCGGCGTAGCTGATCTCCTCGGCGGTGATGACCTGGTAGCGCTCGTCGTTCGAGATGAGGAGCACCGACCGGGCCCGGGCCGCGCCGGCAACGAGCTGGTCGCGGACGGTCGTGGCCACCACGCGGATGAG
>JAGQSI010000493.1 GCA_020439605.1 Acidimicrobiales bacterium
CGCAGCTCGTCGGGCATCCAGTTGAACTGGAACGCCCCCAACGCCGGGGTCGTCCCCACGAAACTGCACCGGGCGTCCGCGAGGGTGGCAGCGACCTCGTCGAACATCAGCGGCCCGAAGTTCGACCCCAGGTACTCGTGCGCCGCGTAGAACCCGTCGGCACCCGCCCACGACTCCATCCGCTTCGCCTCCGAGGACGGCAACGGGAAGTAGCGAGCGCCCTTCTCGGCCAGGTTGCTCAACGCCTCGGCGGCCGCCGCGAACGCCTGCTCCGGACGGCGCCGACCCGTCGACGCGTGCAGACGCAGCGCCTCGGTCACCGGCGACAGCGACGCCCACCCCAACGGCACCTCGTACATGACGAACGCGAACCCGCCGGGACGGAGGCGCTGTCGGATGACCTCGGCGATCTGACGTTGGTTCGCCGCCGAGATCCAGCTGTACACGCCGTTGACGACCACTACGTCGACCTCGTCGGGTCCGAGGCCGGTGTCGGACGCGATGTCCGCGAAGCTGGCCTCGACGAAGTGGCAGTTCTCCAGCCCCGCGTTCGCGGCGAAGTGGCGGGCGACGTCGACGTGGGCGGGGTTGAAGTCCACCCCCCACACCTCCACGTCGTCGTTCGCGGCGGCGACCATCGCGGTGGACGTGCCCAACCCGCAGCC
>JAGQSI010000494.1 GCA_020439605.1 Acidimicrobiales bacterium
TCGGCAACGTGTTGATCTCGATGGTCACGAAGCTCGCGTGGATGCCGCTGTGGTGGGTGCTCTACGAGCACCGCCTCTTCGACTTGCCGACCGACGCGTGGTGGGTCTTCGCGCTGCTCTTCGTGTCGGAAGACTTTTGCTACTACGTCTTCCATCGCACGAGCCACGAGGTGCGCTTCTTCTGGGCTGCGCACGTCAACCACCACTCGAGCCAGCACTACAACCTCTCGACCGCGCTCCGGCAGACGTGGACCGGTGCGCTCATCGGCGGTGTCTTCTGGCTGCCGCTGCTCTGGCTCGGCTTTCATCCCGCGCTGGTGTTGATGCAGCAGGCGATCTCGTTGCTCTACCAGTACTGGATTCACGTCGAGTGGCTCGGAAAGCTCGGCCCCTTCGAGTGGATCTTCAACACGCCCTCGCACCATCGCGTGCATCACGGCAGCGACGCGCTCTACCTCGACCGCAACCACGGCGGCATCCTGATCGTCTGGGATCGCCTCTTCGGCACCTTCGAAGAAGAGCGCCACACGCCGACCTATGGCCTCACGAAGAACCTCGAGACCTTTCACCCGGTGAAGATCGCGTTTCACGAGTGGGTCGCGATCGGACGGGATCTGAAGAACGCGCGTTCGCTTCGTGAGGCCCTCGGCGTGGTCTTCGGG
>JAGQSI010000495.1 GCA_020439605.1 Acidimicrobiales bacterium
GGAAGTGCACGCTGGTCGAGATGCCCACCTCGGTCATCGCCGCCATCACCGCGTCCCGGTCGGTGCCGGGCGCGAGCTTCACCGCCATCAGGTGATCGGCGCTGCCGGGCACCGCCACCGCGGGGACCATGTCGACGCCGGATGCACTCAGGTGGCTGCGATAGCGGTCGACGAGCTCCCGGCGGCGGGCCTGGGTGGCGTCGAAGCGGGCGAACTGCGATCGGGCCAGCACCGCCAGGACGTCCGGCAGGTTGGCCTTGATGCCGGGCCGCACCACGTCGTAGCCCGCCTTGGCTCCCGGCCGGTACCGGGCCCAGGCGTCCGCGTCCATGCCGTGCAGGCGTTGGGACCGGGCGAATGCGGCCAGGTCCGCGTCGTCGGTGGCCAGTGCTCCTCCCTCCGCGGAGGTCAGGTTCTTGGACGCGTAGAAGCTGAAGCACGTCGGGCTGGTTCCCGGAGCGCCGATGCGGCCCCGGCCGTCGCTCGCACCGAGAGCGTGAGCGGCGTCCTCGACCACCGGCACCCCTGCGTCGGCCGCGATCGAGTGGATGTCCGCGTCGACGGGGACGCCGCCGAAGTGGACCGGGATCACCGCGGCCAGGTCGTCGATCTCGGCGGCCAACGCCGCCGGTGACAGGTTCAACGTGTCGGGATCGAC
>JAGQSI010000496.1 GCA_020439605.1 Acidimicrobiales bacterium
CGCCACATCGTCGGGATCGAACCGCAGCGAGCCAGCGACCCGGTAGTAGCGGATGCGTCGTTCGGAGGTCAGCCGGTACACGAAGCGCTTGCTTGCTCCCAGGAACTCGGCCAGACGTTCTATGTCCCAGAGTTCCTCTGGGAGGGTTGGAGTGGACATACCTCCCTAGTGGGTGGCGCCGGTCAACGATGGGCGCGCGCGGGCACGATTTCTTGGGATTTGTCCTCGGACTGCGGACAATCTGCGGACATGGGCCGCTTCCGGCGTGGCCACTGAGGCCGGTCAACATCCGCTGACCTGCAGGGTTCTGGAGTGGAGCTGATCGGAATCGAACCGACGACATCTGCCTTGCAAAGGCAGCGCTCTGCCAACTGAGCTACAGCCCCTCCTGGGACGAGGAACCCTAGCGAGGCGGGGGCCGCGCTCCCAGCGACCGTCGCGGAACGTGGGGCTTCCGCCACCCCACCCGCTGGACTCCAGCACGCTGCGTGGTGGTAGGGTGCGGTCGACCACGCAGCGCGGCATCCGAGGGGGGCTCCAGCGGTGACAGGCATCGATCCGGAAGACGCGTTGGTGTCGACCGAGGGCGACGAGGTGATCATCGACATCACCGACGGCGCCCTCGCCCGGCTGGCGCTGTACCGCGAGGTCGTCT
>JAGQSI010000497.1 GCA_020439605.1 Acidimicrobiales bacterium
GACGCAGCACCAGGTCTGCCACAGTCCACACCGCCGAATCGGCGCGGGCGTTGACGCGCTGGTGCCATCCGGCGCGCAGGGCCCTCAGGTTGCTGACCAGGGTGGTTCCGTTCTGGATGGCCAGAAACGCGGCGTCGGCCACCAAGGCCACGATTGGGTTGGGATCGCCGGCGCGGTAGCTGCCCAGGGCCCCGAAATAGGCACCGACATCGGTCAGCAGGCCCGCCGATATCGGCACGTTCACCGACCGGGTCAGTCCCTTCGACCGCAACAGGGCGTGCAGAATCGCGCGGCCCGTGCGCCCGTTGCCGTCGGGGAACGGGTGAATCGTCTCGAACTGGGCGTGGCCGATCGCGGCCTGGGCCAACACCGGCAGATCGTCTCGGTCCAAGAACGCGACCAGGTCGTCCATCGCATCGGGAACGCGATCGTGATGCGGAGGCACGAAGTCGGCCTGGTGAGGACCGAACGGACGTCCGCCTATCCAAACCTGTTGGTCGCGCCAGCCCCCGACGTGGGTGGGTGCGCTGGCCTCCAGCAGAACCCGCTGGGTTTCGATAATCGCCTGCGCATCCAGCTGGTCTGCCAGCCTGATGGCGGCCTGCATGGCGCGGGTGTTCGAGACGATCACCGCCGCATTGGCCCTGCCGCCG
>JAGQSI010000498.1 GCA_020439605.1 Acidimicrobiales bacterium
TCCTCGTCGAACTTGATCATCTTGGACATCGGGTCACGACCTCACTTGTCGACGACGGCGAGGACGTCGCGCGACGACAGGATGAGGAGATCCTCACCTTCGACGCTGACTTCGGTGCCGCCGTACTTGGAGTAGAGGACGGTCTGACCGACCTCGACCCCGACGGGGATCAGCTCACCACTGGACTCGGCACGCTTGCCGGGGCCAACGGCCAGGACGGTCCCCTGCTGGGGCTTTTCCTTCGCAGTATCGGGAATGACGAGACCAGAAGCAGTGCGCTCCTCGGCCTGGCCGGGCTTCACGACGATGCGGTCTTCGAGCGGCTTGAGAGCCATTGTGCGAGCCTCCATGAAGCGTTAGCACTCGGACATTGCGAGTGCTAAGGCTACGCGCGCGATCACCCGGTTAGCAACCGCCGCACGCGAGTGCCAACGACGGAATGATTCGATCGAGGATCGCGGGCCGAGCGAGTAGCGTTCGCTCATGACCGAGACGTCGTCGTCGGAATCGGGCTCGGGTACCCCGCTTCCCCCTCCGCCTGCTGCACCCTCGCCGGGTGCGCCGCCGGCATCGCCCGCTGCGCCTTCGGCGTCGCCCGCTGCGGCCTCGCCCGCTGCAACTTCGGCCTCGCCCGCCGCTCGCCCGGAGGCTC